>CAMTGL010000044.1 GCA_947071955.1 uncultured Plesiomonas sp. | reverse complement strand
ACTGAATACAGTTTCAGTGATCATGGCAAGAGTGAGCATGGTTGAGAACAGTAAACCCAGTTTTGGAATAATAGGTGGCAGGGCATTTCGCAAAATAGGACGGCGCAATATGGTCAGCCGTGACCAGCCACGGGTTGCGGCGACTTTAACATAAGGTTTATCCACCACATGTTCGGTACTTGCACGCATCAAACGGATCACTTCTGTTGTGGGTGAGAGCGACAAGGTGATCACCGGCAGAGCCATGTGCAGCATTGTGTTGTAGAGAATGTCATGGCGATACGGTGAGCTTGATAGCCAAGCATCAACCAAAATAAACCCAGTCACCCGTTCCACTTCATACAGCAGGCTGTGCTGGCCGGAGATCGGCAGCCAGCCGAGGTTGAGTGAAAATAGCATAATCAACAAAATACCCAGCCAAAACACAGGGATAGAGAACCCGAACAGCGCAAAGGCTGAGATGATCATGTCTTGCCAGCGCCCGCGTCGAGCACCTGCCAGTAGACCGAGCGGTATACCGATGATCAGGGATACAATAAAGGCCAGCAGGCACAATTCGAGTGTGGCGGGAAAGACGTTCAGCAATTGCGGGGTGAGCTCTTCACCCGATACGCTAGAGAGGCCAAAATCACCGTTGCTAAGGTCGGCAATATACTGGGTATAACCGGTGATACTGCTCTTAGTGTGGCTTTCGGCGGAAAGTGGCTGACCATAGTTTTTCAGCCCGTAGCCGATGATGGTCAGAATAAACACCGTGATGATCAGTAAACTCAAACGGCGCAGGGTGTAGATAATCATTAATGAGCATCCTGCCGATAAACTTCAGAAAAAGAGGTGCTGCCAAACGGGCTGAGAACCAAACCTTGTAAATTTGCCCGATGCCCCTGTAAGCGCAGCGAGTGTGCAATTGGGATTACCGGCATATCTGTATCTAGAATTTCCAAGGCATGGCGGTAAAACAGCAGGCGGCTGGCCAGTTTTTCGGTGGTCAGCGCGGCGTGTAAAAATGCATCAAATTGTGGCTCGCACCAGTGCGCGTAATTGCTGCCCGATTGCATGGCCGCACAGCTGAGTTGCGGGCGCAAAAAGCTGTCGGGATCATCACTGTCAGAGACCCAGCCGGTCAGCACCATATCGTAATCACCGGTTGGCAGGCCACGTTCAAAGCTTTGTGTATCAACCGGTACGATAGTCAGTTTTACACCGGCTTTGGCCATATCAGCCTGAATTAATTCAGCCATTTTCAGTGGCGCTGGGTTGTACGATTGGGCGGAGCTTGGTACCCACAACTTCAGTTTCAGGTTGGCAACACCCGCTTCACTGAGCAGCTTTTCAGCTTCTGACGGTGAGTAGTAATGCGTTTCTAGCCGGTGGTTAAAGGCCCACGATACCGGTGGAAGCAGCGAACGGGCCGGTTCTGCTGTGCCGTAATAGATCGATTTTAGCAAGCGATCTCGGTTAACCAGCAGTGACAGCGCCTGACGCACTTTCGGGTTATTCAGCGATGGGCGCTGTACGTTCAGTGCTAGATAAGAGACATTCATCCCCGACTGTACGCTCAGTTTCAGTGCCGGATCATCGCGCAGCAGGGCAATTTGGTTGGCAGCCGGATAGGGCAGTACATCACACTCGCCAGTAATCAGCTTGGCCATGCGGCCTGCACCACCCGAGGCAAAATCCACCACCACTTGCGCAATTCGGGCACGGCCTTTCCAATACTCATCATGGCGCGCAAGGCGGATATACTGCCCGTAACGGTACTCTTGTAACTTGAACGGGCCTGAACCTATCGGCAGCCGGTCAATCTGTTCGGGCTTTCCGGCAGCAAGCAGTTGATCTGCATACTCTTTCGATAAAATAACCGCAAAGTGCGTGGCCAGATGGGTTAGGAATGAGGAGTCTGGGCGCAGCAGTTTAATTTGCACCTGATTATCACTGAGCTTGCTAATTGAAGCGACTTTACTGCTCAGTTGCAGGCTGTCAAAGTAGGGATAATGGCCGCCACCGACATTATGGTAGGGGGATTTATCATCCAATACCCGTTGCAAACTGAATACCACATCATCAGCATTTAAGGTGCGTGAAGGGCTAAACCATGCGGTTTGATGGAACTGTATTCCGCGGCGCAGAGTAAAGGTGAAGGTGCGTCCGGCATCGCTGACCAGCCAGCTTTCGGCCGCAGATGGCATCAGGCGGTAGGTGAACGGGTTGATATCCAGCAAGCGGTCATACACTTGGTTGGAGATAGCATCAATGGTAACACCGGCTTTGACCCGCTGGGGGTTTAGGATATTGGTATTCCCTGAAGTGCAGTAAATAAACCCTTTTTGATACACTTCTGCCGGTAAAGTCTCGGCATCAGCACGCTTGCTGCAGAGTATCAGCAGGCTGCTGAGTACCAAAAAATGGCAGCATACGGAAAACGTATCCCTTATTTTCAAACCACGCATGTTGACTCGTTTTTGTCCTGACAAGGGTGTCATTTTACATTACTCCGGCCGAACGCCAACCTTTGGCTGAGTTTCAGTGGATTCAGGTATGGTAAATAGGCTGGGATATTTGCGTAAAATGCCGCGCAACTGATGGTAAGTGACCCCCAATAACGTGGCAGCTTGTTTTTGATTATAGCGGGTTTGTTGCAGCGCGATAGTGACAGCATGTTGTTCCTGATCGGCCAGCCACTGTTTTAAATCCAGCGGGAAATTCAGGGTGTGCGGTGGTACAGAGGCAGGCGCGACGGGGGTTACTGGTTTTTTTTCCGGTTGAATGGTGTGATCCAACGGTAAAAACGGGTTGAAAATAATCTGCTCTACTGGGCTTTGCGGATCAGGATTACGATACACCGCACGTTCGACCACATTTTTGAGTTCGCGGATATTACCCGGCCATGGGTAGGCGCACAGCGCTTGTAAGGCGCGGGCACTGAATCCGGCAAAAAAGGCGTAGCCCAGCTCTTTGCACATCTCTACGGCAAAAAAATCAGCCAGTAGAGGAATATCTTCTTGGCGCTGACGCAGTGCAGGCAGGTTGATCACATCAAAGGCAAGGCGGTCGAGCAGATCGGCACGGAATGCGCCTTGCAGTGCTTTTTGTGGCAGATCTTCATTGGTGGCACAAATTAGCCGTACATCGGCAAAAAGTGATTGATTCCCGCCGACACGTTCGTACTCACCGTATTCGATAACGCGCAAGAGTTTTTCCTGTACCCGCAGCGGTGCATTGGCCAGTTCATCTAAAAACAAACTGCCACCCTGTGCTCGTTCAAACCGCCCCTGATGCCGTTTTTGTGCTCCGGTAAATGAGCCCGCTTCGTGCCCGAACAGCTCAGAATCAAGCAGGCTTTCATTCAGTGCGCCACAGTTAAGGGTAATTAATGGTGACTGCCAGCGGTGCGATAAATAGTGTAATCGCTTGGCGATCAATTCTTTACCGCTGCCGCGCTCACCGATAATCAGTACCGGTTTATTTAAAGGGGCTAGGCGTGATACTTGCTCGATTACCGCCAGAAAGGGGTCTGAAATGCCAATAAGATTTTCATTCTGCTGCATGGTGAAATTCGCCACTTATTCGTTAAAAATATTATTTTTTATGGATATTAGTCATAGCGCGAAAGCAGGTAAAAACCAAGGTGAATTTTAAATTTGTTATTTTTCAATATGATAGGTTATTTAAAAAAGTGGCATGCTATTTGATATGTATTGGGTGTGGATAGGTGAAAACAGATTTTGTTTGATAACCCTTATTATTGACTAGGAGAACGATCATGGGTGTTTTTTCCCGTTTTGCAGACATTGTAAATGCCAATATTAATGCGCTGCTGGATAAAGCAGAAGATCCAGAAAAGCTGGTTAAGTTGATGATTCAAGAGATGGAAGATACCTTGGTTGAGGTGCGTTCAACCTCGGCCAGTGCATTGGCTGAGAAGAAAAATCTGGCACGCCGTATTGAGCATACTCAAGCGCAAGAGGCTGAGTGGCAAGAGAAAGCGGAGCTGGCTTTGCGTAAAGATCGTGAGGATTTAGCGCGTGCTGCGCTGATTGAAAAGCAAAAAGTGAGCGAGCTGATTACCACATTGCAGCAAGAGCTTGATGCGGTTGATGTCAGCATTAACCGAATGACCAGTGAAGCGGGTGAGCTGGAGAAAAAACTGAGTGAAACGCGTGCTCGCCAGCAAGCCTTGCAGGTGCGTTATCAGGCTGCGGCATCATCGCGCAGCGTACGCAGCCAGCTTGAAAATTCGCGTATTGATGAAGCGATGGCTCGTTTTGAGCAGTTTGAACGCCGTATCGACCATATGGAAGCGCAGGCCGATACAATGGGGCTTGGTAAGCAAAAAAGTTTGCATGCTGAGTTTGCCGAATTGCAGGCTGATGATGATATCAGCCGCGAACTGGCCGCACTGAAAGCTAAAATGAAGCAGGACGTGTAAGGTTAGGGTAGCGCATTAATCATGTATTAATGACAACAGCATTATAAAAACGCGCAAGGGGCAGTATGGTTTGCCTCTTGCGGACATCAGGAGTGCCAACATGGGCAGTTTTTTTCTCTCTATCCCGTTAACGATTTTTTTTCTGTTTGTTGCTCCGCTCTGGTTGTGGTTTCACTATCGCAGTAAGCGTGAGTTGGGGGAGGGGCTGAGTCAAGATGAGCGCAGCCGCCTTGAAGCACTGACCCGCGAAGCACAGCAAATGCGCGAACGCGTTCGCTCGCTGGAAATTATTCTTGATGAGCAGCACCCGAACTGGAGGGATCGAGCATGATGACGCGTAATCATCTTTATCGTTATCCGCAAGAGGGCAAAATTGCCGGCGTGTGTGCAGGTGTTGCACACTATATCGGTATGGAAGTGTGGCTAGTGCGGATTTTGGTATTAACCCTTTTTCTGCTCGGCGGCACGGGTATTGTGCTGCTCGGTTATGTGGCCGCATGGCTGTTTATGGATAAAGCGCCGTTATTGGCTGAACAGATTGATGAGCCGCAGTTGAAAGAAAAAAGCTGGCAGGCGGGTGAAGCACCGCGCAAGCGGGTGAATACGCTGACCGGTGAGTTTGATGAGATGGAAGCGCGGATTCGGCGTTTAGAGTCTTATGTTACCTCTGAGACATTTAAGGTAAGAAACAAATTCCGGCAGTTATAAATCAGCGCTATTGGTGCTATGTTTCAACGTTATATTTTAACGGATTTTAGCGCACAAGCGTGCACGTTGCGTGTAAATGTGCAAAACAGCCAGTGAGTAATAATGAAGTATCTGATTAAAAATGAACTCTCGACTTTTGTTAACCGTGGGCTGGATCGCCATGTGCGTCTGGCGGTCACCGGTCTTAGCCGCAGCGGGAAAACGGCCTTTATTACCTCGCTGGTGAATCAACTGTTGCATGTTAATACCGGTGCGCGGTTACCGTTATTTTCTGCGGTGCGCGAAGGGCGTGTGAAAGGCATTAAGCGCATTCCGCAGCGCGATCTGGCGATCCCCCGTTTTGCATATGATGAAGGGATGCACAGCTTACTGAGTGAGCCACCAACATGGCCGGTGGCCACGCGCGGGGTCAGCCAAATTAGGCTGAATATTCGTTACCGGCCTCAGCATTCGCTGTTACGCCACTTAAGTGAGCTGGCTACCTTAAACCTTGAGATTGTCGATTATCCCGGTGAATGGCTGCTCGATTTACCGCTGTTAGATCAGAGCTATTTGCACTGGTCACAACAGATGACAGGCATGATTTTGGGGGCACGGGTTGAGTGGGCGCAGCCGTGGCTGACATTGGCGGCTCAGTGTGACCCGTTTGCACCGGCAGATGAAAACCTGCTGGCTGAAATAGCACAGGCCTACACCGCGTATTTACAGCGTTGTAAAGATGAAGGGTTGCATTTTATTCAGCCGGGGCGCTTTATTCTGCCGGGCGATCTGGCGGGCGCTCCGGTATTACAGTTTTTCCCATGGGCTGGTGGCTTGCATACTGGGCCAAATGCTGCCAGTGAAAGTGAGCTGCTAACTGCCGATAAAAACAGCAATTTTGGCCTATTACAGGCGCGTTTTGAGCACTATTGTCAGCACGTGGTGAAAGGTTTTTACCGTGACCACTTCTCGCGTTTTGACCGGCAAATTGTACTGGTTGATTGTCTGCAACCGTTGAATATTGGGCCGCAGGCGTTCAATGATATGCGTCTTGCATTGGCACAGCTGATGCAAAGCTTTCATTACGGGAAACGTACTTTGTTGCGGCGCTTATTTGCCCCTTGTATCGATAAACTGATGTTTGCTGCCACAAAAGCGGACCATGTTACCCCCGATCAGCACGCCAATCTGGTTTCACTGTTACAGCAACTGGTGCAAGAGGCGTGGCAGAGTGCTGCGTTTGAAGGGATTAATATGGATTGCGTCAGTCTAGCCTCTGTTCAGGCCACCCATATCGGCCAGATGCAATATCAGGGGCGCACCCTGAATGCACTGCGTGGAAATCGGTTAAGTGATGGCGAGCCGTTGCTGATCTATCCGGGCGATGTGCCGTCGCGCCTGCCTTCGGGTGATTTCTGGCAGCGGCAGACTTTTGATTTTGAGAGTTTCCGCCCACGCCCCTGTGCCTTAGATGAACCGTTACCACACATCCGCCTTGATGCTGTGATGGAATTTTTGCTGGGCGATAAACTGCGCTAGAAATAGGGTTAAGCAATGAATACATTAAAACAACAATCTCATGCTGCAACACCACAAGATCCCCCGTTAAAACAGAAAATTACTTTTGATAGTGCAGAGCCTTCATTGCAGGAAGACGCTCTGCGTACTAAGCAGATTTTTGAGTCGGCAGATAACTTCCAGACAATTGAACTGAGTGAAACACAAACCGAACCGCTTGATGAGCAGATCACTCTAGCACTTAAACCGCGCCGTAGCTTGTGGCGTAAGGTGTTTGGGCTAGGGTTGCTTGGGTTTGGCCTTGCTGCAATAGGTCAGACGCTAAATAGCGTCGTGCAGGCATGGCAAACTGCCGACTGGGTGATGCTAACTACTGCCGGTGCGGGCAGTTTAGTCTTGCTGGCCGGTACGGGGGCCATGATCAGTGAGTGGCGGCGTTTACGCACATTGAAACGCCGTGGCCAAGAGCGTGATATTGCCACTGATTTGTTACACAGCCACAGTATGGGGCAGGCGCGGCCATTTTGTGAAAAACTGGCTACACAATCAGTGCTTGATGCGCAGCATCCAGTGCTATTACGCTGGCGCGCCTCGTTGCAAGATACACACAATGATCGGGAAGTGGTGCAACTGTATGCCAGTATGGTGCAGCCATTGCTGGATAAACAGGCTCGTGCTGAGATCAGCCGTTATGCCGCAGAATCAGCCATTATGGTGGCTTGTAGCCCGTTGGCGCTGGTTGATATGGCGTTTATTGCGTGGCGCAATGTGCGCCTTGTTAACCGTATTGCTAATCTGTATGGCATCGAACTGGGCTATTTTAGCCGTTTGCGGTTGTTGAAAATGGTGCTATTCAACATCGCTTTTGCCGGTGTAACCGATGTAGTGCGTGATGTGGGTATGGATTGGCTATCGCAAGATATTACCGCTCGTCTGTCAGCCCGTGCTGCGCAGGGCATCGGTGTTGGCTTACTGACTGCCCGTTTGGGGATCAAAACCATGGAGTTATGCCGCCCGTTGCCGTGGGTTAATAATGACAAACCTCGTTTAGGGATGATCCGTCAAGAGCTGATCGGGCAATTGAAAACGGTACTGAGCCGCCGCCCTACAGAAGCAGATCGCGCTGAATAAACACCGGTGAATACATAGCGCTGGATAAGCGCGGTAGATAGCGCGAATAGCTGCCGATAAAAGCAGAGTCATTGGTTATCACCAATAAAAAAGGTTTACCACCGTGATGGGGTAAACCTTTTTTATGATCATGAAGATAGGCCATTCAACCGCTGTTTTTATCTGGCAGCAAGGCCGGTCAATCAGCTTTGCGGTTGATCTTTGGTATGACGATAAATATATAACCCACTGAGTACGGTGAAGGCCAGTGTCATCAGCAACAAACCGAACACCTTAAAGTTCACCCATACTTCCAGCGGCAGATAAAACGCCACATACACATTCAACAACCCACATGCGGCGAAAAAGAGTGCCCATGCAATATTTAACCGCTTCCAGATCACCGCAGGCAGGGTAATTTCCTTGCCGAACATCCGCTGGATAATAGGCGTATGGGTCATCCACTGGCTGATCAGCAGCGCGGCAGAGAACAGGCAATACACCACAGTCACTTTCCATTTAATGAACACATCATCATGCAGGATCATGGTTAAACTGCCAAATACAGTGACAATGGCAAACGTCACCAGTTGCATCTTTTCAACTTTTCGGTACAGCACCCATGTCAGCACTATCTGCAACGCCGTGGCCGCAATCAGCGCACCAGTCGCCGCATAAATATCATAGAATTTATACACCGCAAAAAAGACGATCAGCGGAATGAAATCTAACAACTGCTTCATTAAATCGGGTCTCTCGCTCAAATCAGGTAGAAAACTATACGTTATTCTTTGTGCCAGACAAAACGGTATCGTTTATTGCTTAAACCGACATATTTGGCTGGCACATGGGTATCGCTCAACAGCTACATCATTATCCAACACAGCAATAATAAGTATTGTGGAACAACAACATCAACGCGTTTGCTTATTTTGGCAGCGCGAGTGATCGAATCAGCACTGACGTATCACAGCGGCCTAAACCTTCGGCTTGTAAACGTGCATACGCAGCATCAACCTGTGCCGTCATTGGCAGTGGCGCATGGTTTTTCTCCGCTTCAGCAAAACAGATCGCCAGATCTTTACGCATCCAGTCAATCGCAAAGCCAAAATCGAATTTATCATCAGCCATGGTTGCGGCACGGTTTTCCAGTTGCCATGAACCGGCAGCACCGAGCTTTATCACATCACGAACCTGTGCTACATCCAGACCTGCAGCCGAGGCAAAGCTGACCGCTTCTGATAATCCGGCCAGCACGCCAGCAATACAGATCTGATTAACCATTTTGCATAACTGGCCGCTACCCGCATGGCCAAGCAGTGTCACCGCTTTGCTGTAGGCCGCCATGATGGGTTTGGCCTGTGCAAATACCGCTTCATCGCCACCACACATCGTTGTGAGTGCGCCATTTTCCGCGCCTGCCTGACCACCAGAAACCGGTGCATCAATAAAGTGCATACCGTGTTTCAGCGCATCAGCATACAGCTCACGTGCTAAATCTGCCGATGCGGTGGTGTGATCAATCAATATCGCACCGGTTTTTGCACCGGCAAAAATACCCTCAGCACCGTAATAGACTGCGCGGACATCATTATCGTTACCAACACACGTCATCACGAAGTCAGCCTGCTCTGCCGCTTCGCGCGGAGTGTGTGCATAACGAATCGCATGGGGGATTTGAGATGCATCGGCATGCTGTGCAACCCATTGCTGAGCCTTGGCGGTGGTGCGGTTATAGACCATAACCTCGTGCCCTGCAGCCAGCAAATGGGCGGCCATCGGGTAGCCCATTACACCTAATCCAATAAAACTGACCTTTGCCATCGCTCCAACTCCCTTGTCTGATTAGATTTGTCGCTGCATTATGACTTTATCGGTGGCCGAAACACCAGTTTCAATGACGTATTTTTGAGGAGTGTGCATTGCAAGCACCTAAAACAAAGAAGATCCCCTATACCCACGTTGCACACGGTGAGGTGCGGCATGATCCCTATTTTTGGTTGCGGGATATAGAGCATGATCCCGATGTTATGCGCCACATTGAGGCTGAAAACCGCTATTGTCAGACGGTTATGGCCGAAAACGAAAGCTTGCAACAGCAGATTTCAGATGAAATTCGCCAGCGTATCCGCGATGAGTGGTCATCGGTTCCGATTGCCGATGGCCCCTATTTTTACTACTCCCGCTACCAGAAAGGGGAAGAGTACCCGCTGTTTTGCCGACATTTGGGTGAAAGTGGCAGTGAAGAGATCTGCTTAAACGAACCACTGTATGCCGAAAATGAAGCCTATTTTGATGTCGGTGCGGTTGAAATTAGCCCTGATCACCGTCTGCTGATGTGGGCCGTTGATCAGCAAGGCGATGAGCAATATCAGTTGAGATTGCGTGATTTGAGTCTCGACTGTGATCTTCCGGCAATCCTGACCGGCTGCTCCAGCAGTTTTTGCTGGATGAATGATAACCGGCACTGCATTTATGTTGCTCTTGATGCACAAAACCGGCCATTGTCGGTGTATCGCCACCGATTAGGCAGTACGCAAACTGAGGATGCCTGTTTGCTTGAGCTTCCCGAGGGCGATCTGTTCTTGTCGGTTGAGCGAACACGCAGCAATCGGTGGGTGATTATTACCGCCAGTGGTTCAAGTTGCAGCGTTTGCTGGGCATTGGATGCCGATGATCCTACGGCGCAGCCAATGCTGATTGCCCCACTGCGTGAGGGGGTTGAGTACTATGTTGATCACCGAAGTATTGACCACCGATGTGTCGATCATAAAGCCGCTGATCATCGTATTGCTGATCACCCAATCGCTGATCGCGGTATCCCGCCAAAAGCAAAGGGGGAGTTCTGGCTATTGACCAACGATGATCACCCAAACTTTCGGATTGCCAAGGTGGACGATACGCTGTGCGCTCCGGCTAAGTGGCAGACGGTGATTGCCGGAAGTGATGATCGCCTGCTCGATGGGATCTCCTGTTTTGCTGATTTTATTACCTATAGCTCGGTTTCCGAGGGGCTAACTCGCTTGCATATTTGGCACGGGGAGGCGCAACCGGAGCAGCAAATAGCGTTTGATGATGCCGCGTGGGATTGTGGGTTTGGCGCAAACCCTGATTATTACACTCAGCAGGTACGCTACAGCTATTCGACCTTTATCCGCCCCGTGGCCGTGATGCAGTACGACATTGCCAGCGGTGAGTCGTCAGTGTTGCAGCAAGATGAGTTGGCAGGTTTTGATCCCGATAAATTTGAGATCTTACGCTTGTGGGCTAATGGGCACGATGGCGCACGTATTCCGATGACCATGGTGAAGCCAAAATCTGTGCAAACATCTGCGCCATTGGTGTTATGCGGTTATGGTGCGTACGGCGATATTGATGATTTAGGGCTAGCACGCAGTTGGTTGCCACTCCTTGAGCGGGGCATGATTTGTGTGCAGGCACACGTGCGC
>CAMTGL010000043.1 GCA_947071955.1 uncultured Plesiomonas sp. | reverse complement strand
CTCGATATCTGCTGCCAGAATATGATGTTTTGTGAACAATGATTGTACAGCTTCAGCAAAAAATAGCCCTAAACGGTGGTCAAGTTGACCGATATTTACCAATGTCGTAGTTTGACCGTGGCAGACATCTAATACAGATTGTTTCAGTGCATCAGGCATGGGCAAAAAGTCAGCAGCCAATAAAGAAACTTGCTGGCCATCTGTCTCAATTAACACGGTATCAGCACCATCTAAACTGGTACCTGACATTAAACCGATATATTTTGCCATTATTTACCTGCCGTTAAATCAATGATTATTGCTGCACACAGCCGGTACAGGCCATCGTGAATAATGCATTTAGTTTTAATCTATAGTGCATTAATCTCATCTATTTCATCACGTCTGAGTATGCCTTGCTTTTCAAGCTTATCACGTAACTTTTGTTTATTTGCACGAATTTGTTGTTTCACAATACTAACTATATCAACCCGATAACGTAGATCATTTAATGACCCATATACGTACAGCGGAACATCTACAAACGGAACATCATTGTTTGCTGTTTGAATGCGGTTATTCAATGTTAAATCACACTGTTTGGTCAGAAGATTAATATTTCCTGTGGCGTTGAGTGCAAGTTTATTGGCTGATGCATTCATGCGTGCTATTTTTAGCTTTCCCTGATTAATATTCAGGTCAATTGCCATTTTATCCAAGTGTGTTTGATAAGCTACCGATTCACTGGCCACGCTTTGACCTTTTGCTCTGGCTATGCTGCTTGAGAGTAAATACGGTAAATTCACGCCTTCAAAATCAACATCCCGTAATAGCAAGGTGACAAATCCACGGCTAGAATCTATATTCGGCCACCCTTCAAATAGCCATTTCCCACTCATATTCAATACTCCACGCGCATCAATACCACTATTAAGCCAGTTCAGTAATGATGAAAGTTGAATATGGGTTAGTACAGGTAAAATTTCAAATATTTTAGGCTCGGTCAATAAGTTAACTGTACCGGTTGCTTGCAGTAATCCACCTAAACCTGTCATGCTAAATTGATCAATTGCCGCAATACCTTGTTGAATGGTCGCATCAAGGGATACATCATCAAATGTATGTTTTCGCCAATGAACTTTATTCACTCTTAAGGTGGCAAAACCATCAAGATAATAGAGGCTATTTTGCTTGCGGGTATTGTCACTGGATTTATCCAGTATATTATCAGAATTAAGTTCTGCTATTTCGCTAGTAGCCTCTATGCTGATTGCGGTATTTCCATTTTGCCCAAGGTAGACAGCGTTATCAGGCTGGTCAGCACGCTCTACAACATCTTTCCAAAGTGGTAATAATGTATCAAGATCAAGATAGGGGCTGTTAATATTGATATCAATAAAACCCGGCGCTGGCTTTGTTTTTGCAATAACCTCACCAGAAACTTGTGCAATAGGAGAGTCAACTCGAACATCTCGCAGTACAACTTTACCCTCTTTCCGATTTAAATCAGCCAAGAATGTACTGGTTATCTTGTTTTCCGTGCCACCCTCGGCGGTATTATTAATCAGTGTAATTTCAAGATTATTATTGGTCAGTGAAATATCATTAAGGTTTTCACTCAGAGATAATTTACCCTGATAATTAATGGCCGCAGTATCACGCGGCAGTGCAATAGAGGATGAAAGTTGTAAGGGAAATACGCCATGAGTAGCATTGCCCAGAGCAATATTAAGTTGGTTAAATACAACTGAATTAGCCGCTTTTCGCCAGATAAGCTGACTGTTATTGACTGTGATCTGGCGTAGGACAATATCCCAAGTGTTTTTTTGAGGTGTGGTGTTTTGTGAAATTACCGGAGATGAAATAGGTAAATCAAGTGAAAACGTATTTTTCTGATAGGGATCATTTTCAGCAGAGAGATCATCGCGGGCCAGTGCATCCCAATTACTTGTGCCATTTGCCGCAATTTCCAATACAGCAGTAACACCGTTAAGCTGCAAATTGTTGATAACAAGTTGTTTGCTTAATAAAGAAAACAAACCAACTTCAAGCGAAATGCTTTTCGCCTGGATAATATAGGGGTCACGATAACCGGCTGGGCTGGTCAGTGAGGTTTCACCGGCTTGCAGATATAACCCGTATGAAAAGCGCCACTGTAATGCGCCTTGTATGGTTAATGTCTGCCCTGTTTTGCTTTTAATACGATCAGCAATCAATGATTTAAACTGATTAGTATCGATTGATAGCAACAAAGTAGATGCTGCTATCGCAAAAATACCCAGTGTACATCCCAGTATAAGCCGTTTTCTCATCCCTGCCTCATTCTTGTTATCAACTCAGCGAGTGTTAATCCTTATCAATACGACTCGCTACTGCGCCTTGCTGATTTTTATATTTTGCATCAACACGACGATTATATGGCCGTGCGGCAGGCCCTGTGAGTGGTTCAAAGCTGAGTGCGCCAATCAACATTTCAGGGCGAAGAGCTAATGGTAACTTCCCTGAATTATAAAACTCGAGCACGATGCAACCTTGCCAACCCGGATCAATTCGGTGTGCCGTAACATGCACCATCAAGCCTAGTCGAGCCAAAGACGATCGGCCATCAAGCCAACCCACTATATCATCAGGCAATGTTACCGATTCATAGGTAACTGCCAGCGCCAGCTCCCCTGGATGCAAAAAGAACGCTTCCCCCTCGGCTAGCACGATCTCATCACTCATCACGCGCTCAAGTGCGGCAGTCACTTCATCTTTCGGGCCGCTCAGATCAATAAACGCAGCAGTATGGTCACGGAAGACCCGAAACTGATTGCCTAAACGCACATCAACTGTCGCGCCGTTGATACGCTCAATCGGCGGGCGTGGCTCGATGACAATCCGACCACTGTCTAACGCAGCTTCTATATCCGTATCACATAAACGCATAGCAAATAACTCCAGCTTATAGCGTAACCAACTCTATTTTAAGATAATTTGCGGCGACACAATGGATAATCTCCGTGATTTATGTCGTAAAATCCATGTGGATACATGGGAATGAGCGGTTACGTTCACTATCAGATTAAAAAAGAGGCTGGAAAATCCAGCCGCTCTCAGTGTGGTCAGTTGTATTTACTCGCTGAGTAACTGCGTGATTTTTGCTTTCAGAATATCGATAGCGATACGGTTTTTTCCACCGCGCGGTACGATAATATCGGCATACTGTTTTGATGGTTCAATAAACTGCAAGAACATTGGACGTACCGTTTTCTGGTACTGCTCAAGTACTGATTCCATAGTACGGCCACGCTCGGTCACATCTCTTCTGACACGGCGCAGTAAACAGATATCCAGCGGCGTATCAATAAAAATAGAAGCGTGCATTTCACCGCGCAGACGAGAATCTGTCAGCAGTAAAATACCTTCCAAAATGATCACTTTTTTCGGTTCAAAGTGAATAGCTTCTTGTTTACGCGTGTGCTCTACATAGCTGTATTGCGGGATATCAACCGCTTCGCCACGTTGCAACATCTGTAAATGCTGCAACAATAAGTCATGATCCATAGCTTTTGGATGATCGTAGTTCGTTTTCACACGAAGCTCCATCGGCAAATGGCTTTGATCTTTGTAATAGCAATCTTCAGATATCACGCCGATTTGAGCATCTCCAAGCTGTTCGCACAGCTCACGGTAAATGGTGCTAGCAATAAGACTTTTTCCTGACGCTGAAGCGCCAGCGATACCGATGATGAGACACTGCTGAGATTGTTCTGTCATAGTGAAGCTCTGATTACTCTAGTGGCGTGAAAACAAATGATGACGTGGGTGCAAACCTTATGATTATAAGAAATTTGACCCTCATCACGCTACCATTGATTTTAACTAATATTACGAACTGCAATCTCTGTGGCGATAGATTCACCACTCCAGTACATTTTTGCAGCAATACGTGCCGCTAACTGGCGATAAATGTGAGTAAACTCACTTTCCGGCGCAGCAACTACGGTTGGCTCACCGCGATCAAGGTCTTCACGCAACCGGATATGCAGTGGTAGTTGTGCCAGCAATTCAGCACCATACTTTTCAGCTAACCGTGCAGCACCACCGGTACCAAAAATAGCTTCATGATGACCGCATTCACTGCAGATGTGCATGCTCATGTTCTCTACGATACCCACCACAGGCACATTCACTTTCTCAAACATGGCGATCCCTTTGGCGGCATCTAACAGCGCAACATCTTGTGGCGTTGTGACCACAACCGCACAAGTTACCGGCGTTTGCTGTGAAAGAGTGAGCTGAATATCACCGGTACCCGGCGGCATATCAATGACCAGATAATCAAGATCAGGCCACCATGTTTCATTTAACAACTGCCCCAGTGCGCGGCTGGCCATCGGGCCGCGCCAGATAGTGGCGCTGTCGGCCTCAACCAGATAACCGATTGAGTTGGTAGCAATACCGTGCGCACTGACAGGTACCATATGTTGCCCATCAGGTGAGGTAGGACGCTGATCTTCTGTACCGAGCATCATAGGCACAGACGGGCCGTAAATGTCGGCATCTAAAATACCCACTTTTCCGCCTTCAGCGGCCAACGCCAATGCCAGATTCACTGCTGTGCTCGATTTGCCTACCCCCCCCTTGCCTGATGTCACTGCGATGATGTTTTTGACACCTTTCACGCCCGGCTGGGTATTGGCACGTTTGAGCGTGGCAACGTTGTATTCGATAATCCAACGGATCTGTTTTGCCCCTGTTGCCGCCAAAATCGGTGCTTCTGCAACCGCTTTTAAAGCATCAAACCCCGATGCCCACGCAAAAGGCATACTAAGCCGTAATGTGAGTTCATCACGCTTGATACTGGCTTGTTTTAGTGCCTGCAACTGGCTTAAGGGTTGCAATAAGGTTGCATGGGTAAATGTATCTAAAATCGGCACTATTTTAGCGCTGATATCCGACTCAACGCCGAAAAGAGACTTAAGGCTCACTCCGACTACTCCTTTTATTATGGAAGTGCTGCTCTGTATCACTCAAGGTTGGGGGAATTTGATTCGCAAATCAACCCCATTGATTACAGGCTGTGGGTAGCGACAAACAGAATGATGCGGTAACATCACGGGATTCGTAAATCTGATACTAAAACAGTAGAACTATCATTATGTCTCTAGATGCTAAGGCTATTTCAGCAAGAAAACTTCTGGTCACCTGTGCCCTGCCGTATGCGAACGGCTCTATCCACCTTGGCCATATGCTTGAGCATATTCAGGCCGATATCTGGGTACGTTTTCAGCGTATGCGCGGGAACGAGGCCTATTTTGTGTGTGCCGATGATGCACACGGTACGCCTATTATGCTCAAAGCGCAGCAAATGGGTATCGCACCAGAGCAGATGATTGCTGATGTCAGCCGTGAGCATCAACAAGATTTCGCCTGTTTTAATATCAGTTTTGATAACTACCATTCAACTCACAGTGATGAAAACCGTGAGTTAGCGGGCATGATTTATGGCCGATTGAAAGAGAATGGTTTTATCAAAACGCGGACAATTTCTCAGCTTTTTGATCCCGAAAAAAGTATGTTTTTGCCTGACCGTTTCGTGAAAGGAACGTGCCCAAAATGCAAAGCAGAAGATCAGTACGGTGATAACTGTGAAGTGTGTGGTGCAACTTACAGCCCAACTGAGCTGATTAATCCACAGTCTGCAGTATCAGGTGCAACACCAGTCATGAAAGAGACTGAGCACTTTTTCTTTGATCTGCCCTCTTTTGAAGGCATGTTAAAGGCGTGGATCCGCTCTGGTACACTGCAAGATGAAGTGGCCAATAAAATGCAGGAGTGGTTTGAGTCAGGCCTGCAACAGTGGGATATCACCCGCGATGCACCTTACTTTGGTTTTGAGATCCCTGACGCTCCGGGCAAGTACTTCTATGTCTGGCTTGATGCACCTATCGGCTACATGGGGTCATTCAAAAATCTTTGTGATAAGCGCAGTGATCTCAATTTTGACGAGTTTTGGAACACTGATTCTACTGCCGAGTTATACCATTTTATTGGTAAAGATATTGTCTATTTCCACAGTCTGTTCTGGCCAGCAATGCTCGACGGTAGCCAGTTCCGTAAACCAACCAATGTTTTCGTGCATGGTTATGTAACCGTGAATGGCGCAAAAATGTCTAAGTCACGCGGCACGTTTATTAAAGCCGGCACATATCTGAAGCATTTAGACCCAGATTGTTTACGTTATTACTACGCGGCAAAACTCTCTTCTCGCATTGATGATCTTGATTTGAATCTGGATGATTTTATCCAGCGTGTTAATGCGGATATCGTGAATAAGCTGGTGAATCTGGCCTCACGAAATGCTGGTTTTATTGCTAAACGCTTTGACGGCATGTTGGCAGATAATCTGGCTGATTCGGCGCTGTTTGCTGAATTTACTGATGCCGCAGAGATGATTGCACAAGCGTATGAAGCGCGTGAATATGGCAAGGCTATCCGCGAAATTATGGCACTGGCAGACAAAGCTAACCGCTATGTGGATGAGCAAGCGCCATGGGTCGTGGCCAAGCAAGAGGGGCGTGATGCCGATCTCCACGCTATCTGCTCAATGGGAATTAACCTGTTCCGTGTGTTGATGACTTACCTAAAACCTGTAATGCCGATGCTCAGTGAGCGTGCTGAAGGTTTCCTCAACACAACGTTGACATGGGATAGCGTAGCGACCCCGCTGTTAAATCACAAAGTAAATACCTTTAAAGCGCTGTTCAACCGTATTGATCCTGACAAGGTCAATGCCATGATTGAAGAGTCAAAAGAAGAGGCTGCAGCAGCAATGCCGGTAAAAGAGCCGACTGAGCTGGATAAAAACCCAATCTGCGAGACTATCGGTATTGATGATTTCAGTAAGGTTGACTTGCGTATTGCGCTGATTGCAAAAGCAGAGTCTGTGCCTGAAGCGGATAAACTGGTGAAGTTGACACTCGATCTGGGCGGAGAGACCCGTCAGGTGTTTGCCGGTATTAAATCAGCCTACAAACCCGAAGATCTGGAAGGCCGGATGACCGTGATGGTCGCCAACCTTGCGCCACGTAAGATGCGCTTTGGTATCTCCGAGGGTATGGTGTTAGCAGCCGGTGACGGCGGCAGTGATCTGTTTATTCTTAGCCCTGACTCAGGTGCAAAACCAGGCCAGCGGGTAAAATAACCCCTCTCTATTGCCACAAAACAAAAAAACAGCACGCATTGCGTGCTGTTTTTTTATCTACTGCACATCTCGCCACGCAAAGTATGCTTAACGCACTTCGTGCTGTAGCCACTCTGCCAGTTCGCTCAACTCGGCCAGATATTCTGGTTGCTCAGCGGCAAGCAGCATCACCGCCTGCTTAATACTGTCAGCGCTGTACTGTACTTCAACCAACACGCCAGAGAGAGCCTCAAAGATGGCCGGTGTCAGGCTATCAGTAAATATTTGTGCTTCTGTCACCAAACCTTTTTCAACATTGCAGTGCAGTGTCACGCCACCCCAGTTAAAACGCTGATCAAGTGTATGCGTGAACTGTGGCGCTTTGCCAAAGTTCCACGCCCAGCTTTTTTGCTGGGCATATTGATCGGCGAAGTTGGGCAAGTCAGGCATATGTTCCGGCGAAATAATTTCGGGAACAACAGATGTTTGATGACGGTCAAAAAATGCCTGCTGTATAGCATCGCAAATCTGCGCATGATCAATACCGGCCACCAGCTCATTAAGGTTTGCCACCCGTGAACGTACTGAAGTAATGCCTTTGCTGGCTAATTTTTTAGGATCAGGGTTTAGGTAATCCGCCAAGCGTGAAAGATCGGCAGCCAACAGCAACGTGCCGTGGTGAAAACCACGATCAGGTGTTTCACGGTATGCTGAACCGGAGATTTTACGCTCGCCATCTGCGGTTTCCACTATTAGGTCATTACGGCCAGATGCACTGGCATCAATACCCATTCGATGCAGTGCATTAATGATTATCTGGGTTGATACCGTTTTATCGTATTCAGGTTTTGCTGCCATAAAAGTGAAATTGGTATTACCCAGATCATGGAATACCGCACCGCCCCCACTTTGTCGACGTGCCAACTTAACACCGTCTTCATCCATCCGACGGGTATTGCACTCTTTCCACGGGTTTTGCCCCCGCCCTATCACCACGGTATCGGCATTGCGCCATAAATACAGCACGGTTTGGTCGGCCGGCATTTGCCGGAAAATGCACTCTTCAACCGCAAGGTTGAACCAAGGGTCAACCGAGTGTGAAATAAAAACCCGTACCGTTTTAGGTGTGCCGTTCTGCATGATAACCCCTTGAATAGGCTGTCTATCTTATTATCAGCTACTCTAGTCGATTAGCTCTGCTGACAACAGTAAAATCAGGTATATCATCTGTTATCCCCAATCTATAAAACGGTTCTCTATCCCGCAAACGTAAAAAACCGCCTAAAAAGGCGGTTATGTGTATTGGCGGCTAAACATAGCTGCCAACTAAACATGCTTTTGGTAAATTACTCGAGCTCTTGTGAACCACCACCACTGACGGTCAGCACTTGGCCACTAACCCATGCCGCACCAGCAGAGGCTAAAAACAGCGCCGCATATGCGATATCTGAAGGCAAACCTAAACGGCCTAGCGGTGTTTTTTTCAGCATCTGGTACTCAATTTCTTCGGTTAACACCGTTGATAATGCATGAGTACGTACCGCACCGGGAGCGATAGCATTAACACGAATACCATGCGCACCCAAATCAAACGCAATATTGCGCGTCAGATGATTCAGTGCCGCTTTAGATGAGGCATATGACGCCATATTGCTGTTAATGTTTTCACCGGCCATTGAGGTAATGTTCACCACCGCTCCGCCACCATTATCCGCCATATGCGGCGCACATAACTGACATAACCGAAATGCGGGAAACACATTCAACTGATAGGCTCGCTCAAAATCATGCATCGGCATATCGAAGGGTTTTGGGCCTCCGCCACCGGCGTTGTTCACCAGTACCGTGATTTTGCCGAATGCCTGTACAGTTTGTTCAACCAGTGCATTCAGATCTGACTCTTGGGTAATATCACAAGCGACCGCAATCGCCTTCCCACCCGAGCTGATAATTTCATCGGCCACGCACTGCGCCGTGTTCAGATCAATGTCTGAGATCACAACCGCGGCACCGGCATCAGCAAACACAGTCGCAATTGCCTGACCAATGCCCGCTCCAGCACCGGTGATAATGGCAACATCACCATCTAGCCTAAACACTTCTTCTATTGACATCAGCCTGTCTCATATTGGGTATCTAGCTTATATAATAAATGCGCACAACCTGCCGTGTGTGGCGGATTATGCGCATTTATAGGTGATCATGTATCCAAATATAAATTTAGGGATAGAAATCCCACATTATATTTTTATTGCTGGGTGATCCGAAACGATGATGTTGCACTTTGCAGTGGAACAGCACTGAGCTTTTGCACATGCTGCGCGATATCAACCGCCTGCGCTTGCCAGCCCGCACTCATTACACGCACCATGTCTGGATAGCCATTTTTCTGCTGAGGCAGCGTTTGCACAAAACTTTGCTGCCAGCGCTGATCGTTGTGGGTCAGTGTCCAACGGCCACTGATCAACACAGAGCCATCATAGCGCCCCTGAAAACGATCAACTTGCACATTCAACTGCCACGGTGCGGCAGAGGTGGTGCTCGACGCCACCTGCCACTGTGGCAATTGTGTGGTTAAGGTTGCCGCCAGTGTGCGGGTTAACTGAGCAGGCAGGTTATCCACCCACAGGTTTTGCTGCGTAACCACCATTTCAATATCGTTTGTTTGATAAGCGATACCAGGGCCTGCCAGATAATCTGCAACAGAGACTGCATTCACCAGCAGTACATCACTCTGCTTTTCTAGCTTTGTTGCCGCAGGTGCTGCGGCCAACTGATAATAGGCAA
Organism: uncultured Plesiomonas sp.; assembly: GCA_947071955.1. GTDB lineage: Bacteria > Pseudomonadota > Gammaproteobacteria > Enterobacterales > CAMTGL01 > Plesiomonas. The sequence goes on along the minus strand of CAMTGL010000043.1, from coordinate 1,322 downwards.
TCTCTGGCGTACTGCTGCACGCAGAGAGCAGCAGTGAGCAGGCTACAACCCACTTTTTCATCATCAACCCTTTCCAATTCCCAATCATGTTATTTCGCCTTCTTAGGTTCAGGATCAGCTACCGAAGAAGATCCAAATATCAGTGAGTTCGGTTTTTGATTAATTTTTTGTATTACCGGCTGGGTATCTCGCAGCACTTTATCGAGTGACTGCAGATTGTTATTCAACCGATCATACACCGGAGATCCGGGATTTAAGCCTTTCAGCGTTTGTTGCAACTCACTTAATGTAGCGCGCAACTCTTTCGGCAACTGCTCATTATTAGCCTGTGTTGCCAGTTTATCGAGTGTATTAGCCAGTTTACCGGCTGAGCGTAAGGTCTTCTGCACCTCTTTTGAGGTATTGGTTGTCTCTTTTAATAGCGCTTCAACAGGCAACTTATTCAGCTTATCCAGCACCTGCTGCACTTTGATCTCAATAGAGCTGAAACCTCCGGCAACCGTTGGCATCACCTGAATACCATCAATATCTTTATGGACAGGTGCTTTTGGTGCGTTATCAACCATATTTAAATCAACAAACAGCTGACCGGTCAGTAAATTACCGGTTTTTAGCATTGCACGCATACCCTGCTTCATTGCCGTATTAATATCTGCTTGCAGTTCCGAGACGGTTAAGCGGTCTGGCAAACGCCCAACTTCTAAACGAATCAATACCGGAATACCACCACCCGTTTCAGCCAGTGTCAGTTTATTGTTGAAGTAATAAGGCACGCTCATCACGGTACCAATTCGCACACCTCGGTACTCAACCGGCGCTCCAGCACTTAATCCGCGAACTGATTCGTTAAAGAACAGTACATAAGGAATAAATTTATCGTACAGCCCTTGTGTAATGCTCTGCTGATTTGCATATAACTCAAAAGCGGTATTTTGTGGGATAGTATCCCCCAACGGCCAGCCTTTTGGTACTTCAAAGCTGACTCCACCACTGATTAGTGAACTCAACGAGGCCATATCAACACGAAAGCCCTGTGCTGAAAGGTCAACGGATACACCGCTTGATTTCCAAAAGCGCACATTACTGGTGACAAGGCTGTCATAAGGGGCATTAATAAACAACTTATAGCGCATTTTACGCGCTTTTAGGTCAAACTCACTTTGCTCAACCGTACCGACCGGATAACCGCGATATAGCACCACATCACCCACCGTTAGGCTTGATGCGTCATCACTCATCAATTCGATACGTAAACCAGGCGCATCTGCAGGAGCAATCGGTGGGGTATCCAACAGTGTAAAATCACGGGCAGACTCTTTACC
>CAMTGL010000042.1 GCA_947071955.1 uncultured Plesiomonas sp. | reverse complement strand
GGCAGTGGGTTTTGATCTCACCATACCCAGGTTCGAATCCTGGCACCCCAGCCATTTTTGTGGCCAGCTATGTTAACTGTTAGCCAGATGATTTTTTTTGTTTCGTTTTATGGAAAGTGCATTACTAATGTCTAAAATGTTAGCGATAACATTGAATTAAAATGACTCTAAAAAAGCCCGCTTATTAGCGGGCTTTTTGCTGTCTGTTATTAACCGGCTGTGCTGGATAAGTAGCAGACTGAATGGGGTGCATTCAGCCCTATATTTACCCATTATTTATTGATGCTGTTATCCACGTTGTCTTTTTTTCTTCTGTATGACTTGTCGGCATTATAGGCCGAGTGCGTATTTTAATGCCTGACGTTTTAGTGGGCCTGATTTATCAGCAACCAGCAAGCTTAAGTTTCTGAGCAGTTGTACCGGTTTTAGCTCATTACTAAATAGCGTGTAGAAAAGATCCATTCCTGACTGCATTAACAGGTTATCGGGCTTGCGCCGCCGCTCATAGCGTTGTAATACCTTTAAACTGGCAATATCTTCTTTGTGCGCTAATGCACTGTCAAGCACCTCAAGCAACACTTGAACGTCTTTAAAACCGAGGTTTACACCTTGTCCAGCAAGCGGGTTAATCGTGTGTGCAGCATCACCAATAATGGCTAATCCGGGAAGGACATAGTGTTGGGCATGTTGCCTGACTAACGGAAAATGTCCGCAGGCGATCACTTCACACTCACCAAGCCGCGAGGGAAAGGCCTGCTTGATTTGCGCATGCAGTTGTTGTGGGCTGAGTTTGGCCAATTGTTGTATTTTGCTTGGGCTGTCATACCACACCAGTGATCCATAATTTCCATGCAGCGGTAAAAATGCACGCGGGCCAGTAGGGTAGAATTTTTGCCAAGTAATGTCTTGCTGAGGCTGTGCGGTTTTAATGCTGATAAGTAGGCAGGATTGCCGATATTGCCAACCGGTGAGCCCGATATGTGCCTGTTGTCTTATGTGCGAATGAGCACCATCTGCGCCAACTAATAAGCGGGGTTGCAGCATTTGTTGGTTATCCAGTGTGATTTGCCAACCTGCTGGCGTGGAGTGCATGTGTCGAATATGTTGCGGGCATAGTAGGGTGATATTAGGTTCAGTTTCCAAAGCTTGCCACAGTGCGAGTTGAATCAGACGGTTTTCGACGATATGCCCGAGTTCGGCAATATTCAGCTCGTTTGCTGAGAAGCGGGTGCTTGCTCCTTCCCACTCCCAGGTTTCTAGGTGGCGATATGGGCAAGTGCGCATCGCTAGAATACTTGGCCATACATTAAGTTTTTCAAGCAGGCTAATCGAGGCCAGACTGATCGCCGAAACACGCAGGTCAGGCAGAGCATCGGCCTCCCACGGTTGTGGTTTGGTTTGTTCAATCAGCGTAACGTGCAGGCCTAAACGAGCAGCACCGAGTGCAAGTGCAGCGCCGACCATACCGGCACCCACCACCAGTAAATCAGGTTGGACTGTGTCCGATTGTTGTGTGGATGAGGCATCTGGAGTGTGAGTGGCATTGTGCATCATGGTGAGTACCTGATGATTAAGTGAATATTCTGAACAATAGGGCGAGTTTATCGAATTTTTATCTTTTCTGCTGTGAATGGCAGGTACATGGGTATAAAAAAACCCGTAAAAACGGGCTTTTTTATCGCAGATGATGGCTTAGTCATCAAGTTCGGCTAAGCACATCTCTTCATAAACTTGTTTGACCCAGCCATCAACACGTTGAGCCGTTAATTCTGGCTGACGGTCTTCATCAATGCACAGGCCGACAAAATGTTTGTCATCACTCAATGCTTTTGACGCTTCAAAGTGATAACCCTCGGTTGGCCACTGCCCGACGAGTATTGCGCCACGTGCTTCAACGATATCGCGTACCGTTCCCATGGCATCACAGAAGTACTCTGCATAGTCTTCTTGATCACCGCATCCGAAGATAGCAACCAGTTTATTGGTAAAGTCGACTTCTTCAAGAGTAGGGAAGAAATCATCCCAATCACACTGGGCTTCACCGTAATACCACGTAGGGATACCGAGCAGCAATAGATCAAAATTATTGATATCTTCTTTGCTGCTTTTGGCAATATCACGGACATCAACCAGATGTTTGCCAAGCTGTTTTTGGATCATCTTGGCGATGTTTTCGGTATTGCCGGTATCGCTGCCAAAGAAAATTCCTACACTTGCCATTCTCTCTACCTTAATGTCTATTTTGTGCTGTCAGTATGATTAAGTGCGAACTCAGCCGCGTCTAAACCCAATCTTTCCAACAAAATACGTTCGATTAATTCACCGCGGCTCAACGCATGATCGTGAGCCAGTTCATTTAATGCCGCTACCACTCGGCTGTCGATTTTTAGCTCGATTCTGCGCAGCCCTTTTGACTTATCCCGCTTAAGTTGGTTGCGTTTATTGATGCGCAACTGCTCATGGCGAGGCAGCGGGTTTGTTTTCGGCCGACCAGGGCGGCGTTCATCTGCAAATAAATCCAGTGTGGTACGGTCTGTATTCTCTTTTGCCATTTAAACTACACGTGCTGCTCTTGCGAAGACTCAACCAACACCAGCGCCCTCCCAGAGCAACTGGATCAGACCTTTGGCAACAAAACCCGCACAGCCAAGAAACAAAACTAACCAAACAATGCGGCGGCCAAATGGAGGTACATTGCCACGTTTCAACACATCTTGTATTGCCATTCCGATAAAAAAGAAGATGACAATAAAAAAGAGGTTAAGGCCGATAGCCTCAAGCGTTTCCATGTGTCGATAAATCATGTGGCAATTCCATTTTGCCGGCAAATATAGATGTGAACTATATCATAGCGTCTGCGCCCTGTTAACGGGAATCCGTCAGCAAAAAGCGACGAATTGCCCGCAGAACGGCATCGGGTTTTTCTGCATGCAGCCAATGGCCGGTACCTGCAATGACATGTGCTTTTGCCGCAGGAAATTGGCGCATAATCTGTTCTCGGTGCTGATCTTGAATATAGGGTGATAACTCGCCCTTAATAAAGAGTACAGGCCCTTGCCATGGCAGCCCGTCTTGCCAGCCGACAATGTTGGCATACTGGTTTTCCAGTGCGGCCACATTAAAACACCAGCGGCTTTCTGCATTAGCATCAAATGATTTTAGCAAAAATAAGATCACACCCTCCTCCTTTAAAAAAGGTTGCATCAGGTTGACCGCCTCACTGCGACGAGTTGGTTTAGCTTGGCTGACCGCATGTAGAGCGCGAAAAACGTTATCGTGACGCCGAACCTGATAATCGACCGGTGACATATCTAAGACAACCAGCTGATCTACGCGATCAGGAGCTGTCTGTGCGATCGTCATGGCCACTTTCCCCCCCATCGAGTGGCCAATGAAGGTGGCTGAACGAATATTCAGATGATCGAGCAGGGCAATAAGATCATCGGCCATGAGGCGGTAGTTTATCTGATCACTGAAAAAGCTCTGTCCATGGTTACGAAGATCAACTTGTACGATATGATGATCCTTAACCAGATCACGTGCGAGTAATCCTAAGTTATCTAACGTGCCAAACAGGCCATGAATTAGCACTAAAGTGGGACCTTGTCCCTGTTGTTTGTAGTTGATCATAAGCTAAACCGAGTTGGTGTATAGAGAATCATGGCCTGAGAAGGTATAATCACGCAGTTATTCATGCAAGAGAACGATATTGGATCGACATGAAAATCATTGAAGTAGACGAAGAGCTGTACCGCTATATTGCAGGCCATACTCAGCATATCGGTGAGAGTGCCTCTGAAATTTTACGCCGCATGCTGAATTTGTCACCCAATACTGAGCCACGTAGCCCAGGGATCGTGGTAAGCCGCGATGCGGGAAAAGAGAATGCTGTAGATCGTGTACGTGCCGTGCGTGAGCTTTTGTTATCAGATGAATATGCTGCACAAACCAAAGCTATTGGCCGCTTCATGCAGATCCTCTCTTTTTTATACTCGCTCGATGCGCTGGGTTTTACCGCAGCAAGTGAAGAGTTGCGTGGTCGTACTCGTGTCTATTTTGCAGAAGATGAAGCAACACTGCTGCTGCACGGTACACATACAAAACCTAAAGCAATTCCGAACACACCGTACTGGGTTATCACCAATACTAATTCTGGCCGCAAACGCGCGATGATCGAGCAGATCATGGGTGGCATGCAGTTTCCGTTGGAGCTGACAGAGAAAGTTTGCAGCACCATTTGAGTTGAGCGTTAGGGAGTAACGCCGTATGGCAATTCATCCTCGGGCTGGGCAACAAGCCCGGCAAGATGATCTGATCAATATCGGTCAGCTTGTTTCTGAATACTATGTTTTACAGCCTGATGCTGCTAATCCTGCACACGCCGTTCAGTTTGGTACATCGGGTCATCGCGGTAGCTCAGCGAACTGCAGCTTTAATCAGTCGCACATTCTTGCTATTGCACAAGCCATTGCTGAAGTCAGGATTAAACAGGGGATTTTAGGCCCGTGTATCGTGGGTAAAGACACTCACGCCCTGTCAGAACCAGCATTTATCTCTGTGATCGAAGTACTGATCGCCAATGGTGTGCAAGTTATTGTTCAAGAGAATAATGGCTTTACCCCCACACCAGCAGTCTCTTACACCATACTGTGTCATAACAATGCCAATGGTGCGTTGGCTGATGGTATTGTTATCACACCTTCCCATAATCCGCCGCAAGACGGTGGTATTAAGTACAATCCGCCAAATGGTGGCCCTGCCGATACCAATATTACAAAAGTGATTGAGCAGCGCGCCAATGATCTTATTGCTGATAATCTGGCAAATGTACGTCGCATACCCTTTAGCGAAGCGTTGAACAGTGAGCTGTTGCTGCAAAAAGATCTGGTACAAGCTTATGTCGAAGATCTGATCAACGTCGTCGATATGGAAGCTATCCGCAATGCTGGCTTGAAACTTGGCGTAGATCCACTCGGTGGAGCGGGGATCGAGTACTGGAAGCGTATTGCAGAGCACTACCAGCTTGATCTCACACTGGTTAATGATCAAATTGACCCTTCTTTTCGCTTTATGCCGCTGGATAAAGATGGAGCTATCCGTATGGATTGCTCCTCACCGTACTCTATGGCTGGCTTGCTAGCACTGAAGGATAAATTTGATCTGGCATTCGGTAATGATCCTGACTATGACCGTCATGGTATCGTCACTCCAGCAGGTTTAATGAACCCGAACCACTATCTGGCCGTTGCCATTGATTACCTGTTTAGCCACCGTCCGCAGTGGAATGCCGACGTTGGTGTGGGTAAAACACTGGTCTCAAGTGCCATGATTGATCGTGTGGTTGCTGCTTTAGGGCGTCGGCTAGTTGAAGTGCCGGTTGGTTTTAAATGGTTTGTTGATGGTCTGCATGAAGGCTGGCTTGGTTTTGGCGGCGAAGAGAGTGCCGGAGCATCATTCCTGCGTTTTGATGGCAGTGCGTGGTCAACAGATAAAGATGGCATCATTTTGTGTCTGCTGGCTGCCGAAATTACCGCAGTCACGGGTTTAAATCCGCAACAACATTACGCGCAGTTGGCCGAAAAGTTTGGTCAACCCTACTATTCGCGTATTCAGGCGGTTGCTGATAGCGCACAAAAAGCCATTTTAAGTCGGTTATCGCCGGAGATGGTCAGCGCTGACTCATTGGCTGGTGATCCGATTATTGCCCGTTTAACCAATGCTCCGGGTAACAATGCCCCGATTGGTGGGTTAAAAATTGTCACTCAGAATGGCTGGTTTGCTGCTCGTCCATCGGGTACTGAAAACATTTACAAAATTTACTGTGAAAGTTTTGTGGATGAAGAGCACCTAAAACTGATCGAAGCACAAGCTGTGCAGATTATTGATAATATTTTAGCCGAAGCACTGGCCTGAAGAGAAAAGGGCAGTACTTATGGGGGATGACGAGACATTCATGCTTTAGCGCATATCTGTCATCGTCATCTATCCAATATTACGCAATAAGCAGCCGTTAGTTAGCACAGATAAAAAGCACACTGTTTTTGAACGTGTGCTTTTTTTATTGCGTTACCAAATTGTTTTTATTATGTTTGCTTTTGTAAAATAATTACGAAAATAGCCCATAACTGCCGCCTTTCAGCACAAATTGATTAAAAAATGTGTAGTAAACTTACGTATTACTGATTACACTGAACCTCATAAAATTAAGAATAATTTCTTGTTTGGAGGGTGTTCTATGTACCAGAAGTTTCCACTTGCTCAGGTTCTTCTGCGCCGTACTGGCGTATTGGTTGCAGGCTCTCTGGCATTGCCTGTGATGGCTTTTCATCCTAACCGTGCTCGTTTTTATAGTTATTTACACCGTGTCTGGAGCAAAACCAGCAGCAAGCCGGTCTGGTTGGCTAGCTCAGAGCGCAGCATCCGCGATTTTTATTAATAACCTTTTTGTTTATAGTGCAGTGTTTATCTAATCATTGCGTTGTAAGAACAGGAAAAGCCTTCATAGTGATGAAGGCTTTTTTTATGGCAAAAATTTATGGAAAAATGGTATAGCCCTGCAATTTTGCATCAAACTGAATATACAGGCTAAAAATATCCTTCATAGTGTATATACTCTGCTTTGATACCCACCGGTTATTCATAAAATCGTTAAGCAGCCGGCTGCTTTACATGTATAAATTGAGAAATAAAGTGTTGTCTGCATGGAGGTATGACGATGAGTACATTAATCCCGATTGGTATTAGTGCCTGTACACTGGGCGAAAAAGTACGGTTTGATGGCGGTCATAAACGGCTGGTTTTCGCGACGGATGATTTAAAGCCGTACGTGCGGTATTACCCCGTTTGCCCAGAGATGGCGATTGGTTTACCTAGCCCACGCCCCGCAATTCGGCTGATCCACGCCGAACAGGGCGTTCGGCTGGTAGGTAGCAGTCAGCACGATATTGATGTAACTGATGCGATGTCAGCATTTGCGCAGAATAAAGTGCCTGAGCTGAGTCATTTGTGCGGTTATATTGTCTGTGCCAAGTCCCCCTCTTGCGGCATGGAGCGGGTGAAAGTGTATGATGCCGAAGGCAAAAATGCAGAAAAAAGTGGCATTGGTATGTTTACCCGTACGTTGATGGAAAAACTGCCGTGGTTGCCGGTAGAAGAAGACGGACGCTTAAACGATCCGGTGCTGCGCGAGAATTTCGTTACCCGTATTTTTGCCCTACATGATTACAATCAGCACTGTGCTGCGGGTATGACGCGCGGTAAGCTAGTAGCATTTCACAGCCGCTATAAATTGCTACTTTTGGCGCATAATCAGGCCGAATATCGTGCATTGGGTAAAATGATTGCCGATCTTGATGCCATGCCTTTTGATCAATTGTTGATTGAATACCGTAATAAACTGATGGCTGCACTCACCTACAGAGCCTCACGCCGTAACCACACCAATGTGCTGTATCATATTCAGGGCTACTTCACCGAGAAGCTCACTGAAAAACAACGTGCAGAGCTTTCTGGTTTGATTGAACGTTACCGCTTAGGCACACAGCCCTTGCTTGCACCCGTAACCTTGCTGCGCCATTACCTGCAAGAGCACCCTGATGAATATTTAGGGCAGCAAGTCTATTTTGATCCCTATCCTGAAGCACTACTGCTTCGTTACGGCAGTTAATCTCTCTGAGTGGCAGCGAAATCAGCCTAACCGTATCGGTTTACAACCCGTTTTATCGATACGGTTCTCCTTATTAAATCATCTTTGCTTCTCAACGTTCTACCTATCAGTACATCTATACTTAATCAATATAATCAATAATATAGAATAGGATGATACCCCTATATGAATCATTTGGTCTGGTTTAGGCATGATTTACGCGCACTCGATAACCGAGCGCTTTCTGCCGCGTGTGCTGATCCGGAAGCACACGTTTTTGCACTGTTTATTGCTACTCCCCAGCAGTGGGTAGAGCATGCCATGTCACCGCGTCAGGCTGAGTTTATCCGGCAAAATGTTGAACAACTTGCCGAACAGCTGGCCACATTGAACATTCATTTTTTGTATCGTGAAGTTGGCTCTTTTGCTGATGTTCCGGTGGCACTGGCAACTGTGGTTACAGATAACAGTATTGATGCACTGTTTTTTAACCGTCAATATGAGTGGAATGAGCAACAGCGTGATGCAGCAGTGATCAACGCGCTTACACCCAATGTGCAGTGTCATGCGTTTGATGATCAGTTATTAACCATACCTGGAACGGTAAAAACTGCCTGTGGTGAGATGTTTAAAGTCTTTACTCCATTTCGCCGTGCTCTACTCGCGCAGCTTTTCTCTTGCGATACACAATGTTTACCGGCACCGGCCATACGTGTTGTATCTGAGGCGGATGCGCTGATTACTGATACCGTACAACCTTTTAGCTATCCGTGTGAAACCAATCCTTTTTTTCCGGCAGGAGAAAAGGCCGCACTACAGCGCTTACGTCTGTTTTGCCATCAACATGCGCCTGATTATCAGCAGTTGCGTGATATTCCCGCACTACCAGCAACCAGCCGTTTATCAGCCTATTTAAGTGCAGGCGTACTCTCAGTACGTCAGTGTCTCAACCGGTTGCGATTGGCACATCCTGATGACTGGAGCAGAGAGGGGACAGGGTGTTTTAGCTGGTTAAATGAGCTGATTTGGCGGGAGTTTTACCACCATCTGCTGGTGGCCTACCCGAAACTATGTCGTTATCAGCCGTTTATTACCTGGACGGATCATGTTCCATGGAGAGATGACACTACCTTATTAAACGCATGGCAACAGGGAAATACGGGCTACCCGATTGTTGACGCTGCTATGCGCCAACTCAATGCCACCGGCTGGATGCACAACCGTTTACGCATGATTACCGCCAGCTTTTTTACCAAAGATTTACGGCTTGATTGGCGTTTAGGTGAGCGTTATTTCATGCAGCAACTAATTGATGGCAACCTTGCTGCTAACAATGGTGGGTGGCAATGGTCTGCTTCTACCGGTACCGATTCCACACCTTATTTCCGTATCTTTAACCCGACAACACAAGGGCAGCGGTTTGATCCACAAGGCCACTTTATCCGCGAGTGGCTGCCTGAATTGAGTAACGTACCGGATAAATTTATTCATACCCCGCACCTGTGGGCAGAGAAAACACAAACCGTACTGGAATATCCTTTACCAATTGTTGATCACACTCTGGCCCGCAAAGAGACATTGGCTGCGTTTGAGCAGGCAAAACTGTTTTCAAAAGCATGACCCATAAATATTTCAAGGTTTAACTCAAACGGTAAAATTTAACAAATTTACCGTTTTGCTCCTTATTTTGTTAAAAACTGAGCATGGTATGATGCAAACCTTCGACACTTCCTATCTGTAATAACAGCTCACTATAATAACAACCCACTATGATGATGAAAAACACCGAATTAGAACGCCTACTCAACAGTGAACTTAGTGTCAACGCGATTCGCGATTACTGTCCCAACGGGTTACAAGTAGAAGGCCGCTCTGAAATCAAACGGATCATTACCGGCGTAACAGCCAGTCAGTCTTTGATTGATGCAGCGGTAGATCAAGAGGCTGATGCCATTCTCGTACACCATGGTTATTTCTGGAAAAATGAATCACCGGTTATCAAAGGCATGAAAAAACAGCGTTTAAAAACCTTGCTGTTGAATGATATCAACCTGTTAGCCTACCATTTGCCACTCGACGTACACCCCGTCTTAGGCAATAACGCGCAACTGGCCCAGCACCTTGGTATTGAGGTAAGCGGTGGATTAGAGCCTGATAACCGTTTTTCAGTAGCGCTACAGGGCCAATTTACCCTGCCGATAGCACCTGAACAACTTAATGAGCGGCTCACCCATGTATTGCAGCGTACACCGTTACAGTGCAGCAGTGATAATGCACCGGCACTGATCCAACGCGTAGCCTGGTGTACTGGCGGGGGCCAGAGCTATATTGAACAGGCCGCAGAAGTGGGGGTAGATGCATTTATCACCGGTGAAGCCTCTGAGCAGACCATCCACGTGGCACGCGAAATGGGTATCCATTTTTTTGCAGCAGGCCACCATGCTACTGAGCGTTTTGGTGTAAAAGCCCTTGGTGAGTGGCTGCACTGCGCATACGGTTTACAGGTTACGTTTATTGATATTGAAAACCCCGTCTAGTTAAACAATAAATCAAGTAATTAGCGCCTAATTTTATTTTTGGTATAGAGGCAGGCGCTACATAGTCTCTTTTTATATAAAGTCTTGTGCATACGGTCACTATAGTGAAATATTCAGTAAGTAGCATGCAGTAGTTCGCATGATTACTGTTGATCATTTATTTATTGCACGGTCATGTTACGACAAATATTGTCAGATAACGCACTCTTCCTGCATTTATGCCGCTTATTTTCAGGTGGGAATATTGAACGTGGAAATGATGTTTCGTGTTGTCTCAGAATATTGTTCGCAACCTTGTTACCTCATGATATTTTCCGATTAATCCCCGAAACTATCTGGGTAATAAACTGATAATGCAGTGAAATTAACGTTTATTTTACACTATACACGGATGAGGACTTGCTCATGGATAAGTCGCAAGTATGTTTGGTTACTGGTGGTGCGGGTGGTATTGGGCGTGAAATTTGTCGTCGCATGGCGGTTGAAGGCTTTACCGTTATTGCAGGCTGCACCAGTCTTGAAGGTAGCAATGCGCGTGAATTTGCACAAGAAATAGAGCAAAACAATCTCAATATTGTTTTACGTGCATTTGATGTCAGTGATTTTGATGTATGCCAGCGTACGATTTTGGATATCGAAGAGACCGTCGGCCAGATAGCCGTACTGGTTAATAATGCCGGTATCACGCGCGATGGCACTTTGCGTAAAATGAGCCGTAATCAATGGGATGAAGTGCTCTCCGTAAACCTAGATAGCGTATTTAACCTGTCACGTGCCGTCATTAATCCGATGCTTGAGCGTCAGTATGGCCGTATTATCAATATTTCATCGATTAATGGGCAAAAAGGGCAGTTTGGTCAGTGTAACTATGCAGCAGCAAAAGCAGCGATGTATGGTTTTAGCAAATCACTGGCACAAGAAACCGCATCAAAAGGGATCACCGTTAATTGCATCTCCCCTGGTTATATTGAAACAGACATGATCTTGGCCATTGATGAGCCAATTCGTGAAAGTATCCGCAAGCAAATTCCGGTACAGCGCTTTGGCCAGGCAAGTGAAGTTGCCCGTTCAGTGGCGTTCTTGGCAGCACCTGAAGCGGGTTTTATTACCGGTGCAAATTTAGCCATGAACGGCGGCCAGTACATGGATTAACCTGCCACAATAAATGGCACACGTAAAATTGCAAAAATAGAAGTAAAGATAGAGATAAAATAAACAGAGTTCTAAAGTGATACTCAAAAGAAAAGCCTCAATGTAAATGCATTGAGGCTTTTTTCGGTCTGTTGCTTGAGGCGTTATCTCAGCAAAGCTGTTATTTTTTCATCACAGTTATATCGTTTAGAAACAGCTTTGCGTTTATGAGCGTTATCACCACACCGCATTTGAGTACAATATTTATGCTATTCAGCTATTCAGCTATTCAGCTATTCAGCTATTCAGCTATTCAGCTATTC
>CAMTGL010000041.1 GCA_947071955.1 uncultured Plesiomonas sp. | reverse complement strand
TGGTACTGCCCGCTTATATGGCCGGTCCCAAACGGAGGTGGTGCGTGCGGCTCATGTTTGTTTGGTTGGTATTGGCGGGGTGGGGTCATGGGCGGCTGAGGCCTTGGCGCGCACGGGGATTGGTGCGATTACCCTGATTGATATGGATGATGTGTGTGTCACGAATATTAATCGTCAGATCCATGCGATGAGCGGTACGGTTGGGCAAGCTAAAATAGAGGTGATGGCTGAGCGAATTCGAGCCATTAACCCTGAGTGCCAGATTACGCTGATTGATGATTTTATTACCCCTGATAATCAGGCGGAGTATTTGAGCCGTGGTTACGATTATGTGATTGATGCAATTGACAGTGTTCGTCCAAAAGCGGCGATGCTGGCCTATTGCAAACGCAACAAAATTCCGGTGATTATGGTTGGAGGGGCGGGTGGTCAAATTGATCCGACCCAAATTCAAGTGGCTGATTTAACCAAAACGATTCAAGATCCGTTAGCGGCTAAGGTGCGCACTATTTTGCGCCAAGAGTACAATTTTAGTAAGAATCCGAAGCGTAAATTTGCCATTGATTGTGTGTTCTCAACCGAGCATTTGATCTATCCGCAAGCCGATGGCTCGGCCTGTGCGGTAAAACAGAGTGCCGAAGGGCCAAAGCGGATGGATTGTGCATCAGGTTTTGGCGCAGCGACTATGGTAACGGCCAGTTTTGGGTTTATTGCCGTGTCGCGGGTGATCCAGCGTTTGCTGGCAAGGGCGGCATTGAAACCCTCTGCGGTGTAGCCTTTATCGCTACCGCTACCGCAACACACCGATTATTACTGATACTGCACCGGAGTGTAGTGCAGTATTAGCGTGCATCAAAACAAGGAGTGAGATGATGAAATTACGGGTTGAGTTGGACTTAACGCCGCAGGAGCTGGCAGAGCTGACAGAGAACCATCAGGCTATCTGGCAGAAACTACAAATGCAGTTTTGGAGTCAAATGTCAGAGCAGGCAATGAAAATGTCGCCACTAGGCAGCTTTTATTCGCCGCAAAACAACCCTTTTGCTGGTGCGGGCAATCCGTTTGCGGCGGCAGGTAATCCGTTCGCCCCTCAGGATCAGGGTAGCGATAAAGAACCAAAAGGGTCGTAATACCGTCTTAGACTACGTGCGCGTTTGCCGTGCTCTGTATGCGTGCGGCGATGGCGGCTATCCCCTGAGAGCGGCTGCTTGAGAGCGTGGCGCCTACCCCTATCTGTTGCAGAGCAGCAGGTAAATCGACCTGCAACAGCGCTGCCGGTGTTTTTCCTTCGACTAATGTCAGGATCACCGCCAGTAACCCTTTAACTATTCTGCCTTCACTGTCGGCATAAAAATGCAGCGTTCCATCGGCCAGTAATTGATGCCCAAGCCCGACAGTGTTTTCACAACCGGCCAGTGCAATCTGCTCGGTTTTGGCTTCTGCAGGCAGTGCGGGCAGTTTTCGTGCTAGTAAAATAAGCTGACGATAGCGATCTTCCCACAGACGGCAAGCTTCAAAACGCTGTTGCAGATCATCCCAGCTTATCTCATGGCCAAACGGGTGCGGATACATGTTATTCCTCGTGCAGTAAATCAATCGCATAACGCAGTGCATGCAGAAAGTGCGCCGCATCTTGCAGGGTGTTGTAGGGGGCAAATGAGATACGTACCGTACCAGAAACCCCTAATGCTTCGGTCAGCGGTTGGGCACAGTGCACACCGGCGCGTAGGGCGATACCTTGTTCTGCCAGCAAGGTAGCAAGATCAGTATGGTGCACGCCGTTTACCGTAAAGGCGATAATTGTGCTGGCATTGCATGGCCGGAACAACCGGACATTCGCTATCTGCTGCATCTGGCGGGCGGTATCTGCGGCCAATTGGCTGGCATATTGCTCGGCAACAGCACAATCTTGCTGTTGCCACCACTGTAATGCCGCGCCAAAGCCCAAAATACCGGCAATATTCGGCGTACCGGCTTCAAAGCGTTGCGGAATATCGGCCAGTGTGACACCGCTAAAACTCACCTTACTGATCATCTTGCCGCCGCCATGCCATGGCTGCATATCGGCAAGCCGTTCCGGTTTGCCGTACAAAACACCTACACCGGTCGGGCCGTATAATTTGTGGGCAGAGAAGGCGATGAAATCAGCATTTAGCGTTTGCACATCGAGCGTTTCATGCGCCACGGCTTGGGCTGCATCAAGCATCACGACTGCACCGACAGCATGTGCTGCGGCAATAATCGGCTCAACGGGTTGTCGGCTACCTGTCACATTTGACACCATGCCAATCGCCACCAGTTTTGTGCGCGGGCTGAGTAGCGGCGGTAACGCGCTCACATCAAGGTGTAGTTGCGTGGTCATCGGCAGTTTGACGACTTTCGCACCGGTCTGCTCGGCCAGTAATAGCCAGGGCACAAGGTTGGCATGGTGCTCCATCTCGCCGACCAAAATCTCATCACCAGCCTGTAATCGCGGGCGCAAATAGGCTTGTGCGACTAAGTTAATGGCTTCGGTTGTTCCACGTGTCCAGACAATATTGTTTGCACTCTTGGCATTGATAAATGCCGCACATGTGCTGCGCGCCTGTTCAAAGGCCTGCGTTGCATTGGCCGCGGCAGTGTGCTGGCTGCGGTGAACTGTGGCACTGTTGCTGCGGTAATACGCATTGATTGCATCAATAACCGGATACGGTTTGAGCATGGTCGCGGTGCTGTCGAGGTAGATCCCTGCCTCATTATCCAGCAGTGCCGGAAATTGCTGGCGAAAGGTCAGCGGGTCAAACAATGCAGTATGCGAAGAGGTAAAAGTCATGGGCATGAAATTGTGTCAACCAAAGAGAATACGGTGCGATCTTGGCGTGAATTGGCGCTGAGTGCAAGTTTGCTGTGAATACCGCAGGCCTAGCCTTGATCCCATAGCAATACATTATTTAGGGGAAAACCTATAGTACGAGAGAGGCACACATACAAAAGCGTATTTATCAGGGAAAGTGAAAGGGAGATGCGGGCAATCAGCAGATAAAAAAACGCACCGCCAGAGGCAGTGCAGAAAAAGAATTCACTATTGACAGATAGGGTCAAAATTTGTACAGGAAGTGAAACATAGTGGCTTTCGCCACCTATCTGGTTTCCCAGATAACGTGCAAACACAACATTGCAAGCAGTAACCCTAAAGCATTTCCGCAGAAACACTTGCCGTTTAGGCTTACCCTGCACGAGTCACTATAGGGATTTGCTAGCCCTTCAACAACGGACAAATTATAATGCCGGACATTAGAATATCTAATATGTTTTGGAATTGTTACGGTCATGTCAAGACGACTTCCACCGCTAAATTCTTTAAAGGTTTTTGAAGCAGCGGCGCGCCACTTAAGCTTTACCCGTGCAGCTGAAGAGCTGTTTGTAACTCAGGCGGCAGTTAGCCACCAAATTAAGGGATTAGAAGAGTTTTTAGGGTTAAAATTATTTCGGCGGCGTAACCGCTCACTGTTGCTGACAGAGGAGGGGCAAGCCTATTTTCTGGATATGAAAGAAATTTTCAGTTCATTATCAGAGGCAACCGAAAAATTACTGGCTCGCACGGCAAAAGGCACATTGACTGTCAGCCTTCCGGCCAGTTTTGCGATACAATGGTTAGTTCCGCGCTTGGCTGACTTTAATGCAGCTCATCCTGATATTGATGTGCGGATTAAAGCGGTGGATATTGATGAAGGCTCACTGACTGATGATGTCGATGTGGCTATTTATTATGGGCGCGGTAAGTGGTTTGGGTTACGGGTTGATTTGCTCTGTAACGAATACCTGATCCCGCTGTGCTCTCCGGCACTGTTGAGCGGAGCACACCCGCTACTGACACCGAGTGATTTACGTTATTACACCCTGCTGCATGATACCTCGCGCCGCGACTGGCAAGCATTTACCAAGCAGTTAGGGGTGCAGGATATCAATGTCAATCAAGGGCCGATTTTTAGCCATACGGCACTGGTACTGCAATCAGCGATTCACGGGCAGGGCGTTGCACTGGCCAATAATGTGCTGGCGCAGCCTGAGTTGAAAGCTGGGCGTTTGGTCTGCCCGTTTGATGATCTCTTGATGAGTAAAAACGCATTTTATGTGGTTTGCCATGACAGCCAGGCAGAACTGGGTAAAATAGCCGCCTTTCGGCAATGGATGCTGCTACGGGCACAACAAGAACAAGAGACGCTGCGCAGCCGTTTTTCCTGAAAATATCGCCTATTGATGGGCAGTATTTCAGAGGAAAAGGGCAAGTGATGCGAGATGAGCTGACTTGTTGCAACCTATCAGGGAGTCATGAGATATGACATTACGCAATCTGGTGTTGCCATTGGCCGCGATCAGCGGCTTTTTTACGGTGGCATTCGGTGCATTTGGTGCGCATATTCTGAGCCGTATGCTGATGCCCGAGCAGATGACGCTGATCCAAACCGGCTTGAATTATCAGATGTTTCATACTGTCGCTATGTTGGCGGCAGGCATTGTATCGCTGCAATATGCGCAAAAACAGTTTGTTTACAGCGGATTATTGTTTGCATTAGGTATTTTATTATTCAGTGGCAGTTTATATGGCTACGCACTCACTCAGCTATCCATGCTGGTGTGGGTAACCCCGCTTGGGGGCGTGAGTTTTCTGGCCGGTTGGCTGACACTGTTCACTGGTCTATTACGTTTGAGGAGAACCGCGCATGAATAAACTGGCGCTGTATTGTCGTCCAGGCTTTGAAAAAGAGTGTGCGGCAGAGATTACCGATAAAGCAGCACAACACGGGGTATACGGTTTCCCACGTGTGAAAGATAACAGTGGTTATGTGCTGTTTGAATGCTATCAGTATGAAGATGCAGATAAATTAGCGCAGCTTGTCCCGTTTAAAGAGCTGATTTTTGCCCGCCAGATCTTGGTGGTCGGTGAGTTGCTGAAAAACCTGCCGGCAGAAGACCGGATCACCCCGATTGTGGGCATGCTGACCAATGTGATTGACGGGCCAGGCGAGTTGCGCGTTGAAGTGCCAGACACCAATGAAGCGAAAGAGCTGACCAAGTTCTGCCGTAAATTCTCGGTGCCGTTACGCAGTGCATTGCGCAGTGCCGGTATTTTACTGCCGAAAGAGAACCCTTATCGCCCTGTGTTGCATGTGTTCTTTATTGCGCCGGGTTGCTGTTATGTTGGGTACTCGTACAGCAATAATAACTCGCCGTTCTACATGGGTATTCCACGTCTGAAATTCCCTTCTGATGCACCAAGCCGTTCTACGCTTAAATTAGAAGAGGCGTTTCATCTGTTTATCCCACATGATGAGTGGGATGAGCGTTTAGGTTCAGGTATGTGGGCGGTAGATCTGGGTGCATGCCCAGGTGGTTGGACTTACCAGCTAGTAAAACGCAGTATGTTTGTCTACGCAGTAGATAATGGCCCGATGGCAGAGAGTCTGATGATGACCGGCCAAGTGACCCATATTTGCGAGGATGGCTTTAAATTCGAGCCACCACGCCAGAATATTGCGTGGCTGGTGTGTGATATGGTTGAAAAACCAGCCAAAGTTGCTGCCCGCATGACCGAATGGCTGGTTAATGGTTGGTGTCGTGAAGCGATTTTCAACCTTAAACTGCCAATGAAAAAACGCTACGAAGAGGTTAATCACATTCTGGAGAAACTGCACTTGGCGCTCAAAGATAAGGGTGTGAATGTGCAGATTGCAGCCAAACAGCTGTACCATGATCGTGAGGAAGTGACCGTGCATGTTCGCCGTATGTGGGTTGCTGTCAGCCCGAAAGCGAATGCCTACCGCAGCTACCGTGATGATGAATAAGCGCGGTGTCGGTCATAGGTTCTCGGTGTAATCTGATGTAATACAGAGATTCTATGAAATAGATCTTCTGTGATAAAAATCCTGCCGCATTCGTGCCGCAGGATTTTTTTATGTGTAGGTTTATCCGCCGTGTCAAGTGTGGTGCACATTGCCGCAGTAGGCGTTGCTGCCAGTGATGATATTGATGCGTTTTATACCGTAAGAGAGGTTAGCATCGTAGCTGTTGTAGATTTATTCCTAAGGGTAAGTCTTGTTGCAATGTAGCAATTTTGCGACTTAACCGTGCCAGTTCTGCATGTTGTTGTATTTTTTTAAGCAGCGCGGGCGGGTGATCGGTTGCGAGCAATACGGTATCGAGCGAGCCATAACGTTGCAGCAGAGCTGCCGCCGTTTTCCCCCCAACACCGGGAATACCAGGAATTTTACTGCTGCTGATACCGGCTAACCCCCAGTAATCGGGGAGCTGTGCAGGGCTGACACCAAACTCTTGTGCGACAAACGGGGCATCTAGCCAGCGTTTTTGAAAGTAGTCGCGAATTTGCAGAGTCGGCGCAAGCAACTGGCAGTAGCCCTTATCGGTTGAGACGATAGTGGCCTGATGGCCGCGTGCGCTTATCTGGCATGCGAGTGTGGCAGCCAGATCATCGGCTTCATTATCATGTGCAGTCAGTGAACTGACATTGTGCTGCGCAAAGGCATCTTGAAATTGGCTAAGTGCGGCTGCCAGTGCATCAGGCATCGGAGAGCGCCCCTGCTTATAGGTTGGCAATAGCTGATGTCGCCAGCCGCTGAGCCGCTCTGGAGAGTCAAATACGGCCACTGCATGTGTTGGCTGAGTGTGTTGCAAGAGGGTGCTGAGGGCACTGTTACACTGTTCGATGCAGCGCGGCATATCGACCGGTTTATTGCCGCTGTCGTGTACGGCATGAATACGCCGGATGAGATTGAGCGCATCAACGACCAGTAAGTGAATCGCCATGAAAAAGTACCATCGGATCAGGAATAATATCCGATGGTACTGAGCTCGCGCGGTGAGCGCAAATTACGTCGGCAGAATATCAGGTGATGATTTCATAGCACGGAGCGTAGGCAGTAGAGCCTGGTAGTTTCATCCGGTGCTGCTGAACAAAGCTTTCTAGCAGTTTATCCATACGGCGCATCAGGGCTTTATCACCGTCAATCTGGTACGGGCCATGTGCGGCAATGGCCTGCAATCCTTTCTCTTTGACGTTACCCGCAACAATGCCGGAGAACGCCTGACGCAGGTTTGCGGCCAGTGCTTCAGCCGGTTGATCAAGGTGCAAGTTGAGCTGACTCATGTTGATATGGGTCGGTTCAAACGGCTGCTGGAAGGCCGGTTCAATTTTTAATGACCAGTTAAAGCTGTAGGCATCGCCGGTTTCCATGCGGTGCTCTTTAACGGCGGTCATGCCCTCTTTCATGATCTGCGCCACTGTAACCGGATCATCAATGACTATCTGATAGCGTGATTGCGCATCAGCACCAAGGGTTGCGCCGATAAATTCGTGCAGAGATTGGAAGTAGCTTTCGCTCTCTTTCGGGCCAGTTAAGACTATCGGCATCGGCTGGTGGCTGTTCTCTGGGTTTATCATTATCCCTAAAATATATAACAGCTCTTCGGCTGTACCCACACCGCCAGGGAAGATGATAATGCCGTGTGCCATGCGTACGAACGCTTCGAGGCGCTTTTCAATATCCGGCATGATAGTCAGCTCAGTAACCAGTGGGTTTGGTGGCTCAGCGGCGATGATGGAAGGCTCGGTAATGCCAAGAAAACGGCCGGTTTTGATGCGTTGTTTGGCATGGCCAACCGCTGCACCTTTCATTGGTGCTTCCATAGCACCAGGGCCACAGCCAGTACAGATGTTCAGATCTCGCAGACCCAGTTCGTGACCGACTAAACGGCCATACAGATACTCTTTTTCGTTAATGGAGTGCCCGCCCCAGCAGACCACAGTGTTTGGGTATTCACCGGTATGCAGCAGTTTGGCATTACGCAGCAGCGCAAACACAAAATTGGTGATGTGGGTTGAGTCGTGCAGATTGAGTTGGGTAATGTGTGAATTAAGTTGAGCGTTAACGAACAAAATATCACGCAGTACAGCAAACAAATGTTCGTGCAAGCCACGGATTATCTTTCCATCAACAAACGCAGTTTCCGGTGGATTGATCAATTCAAGTTTTACACCGCGCTCACGGCGAACCACGTTAATGTCAAAATCGTGATGTTTTTGCAGTAAATCCTGACTGTTATCTGTGTGGCTGCCGGAATTTAATACCGCCAGTGAACAGTTGCGATAGATTTGATACAGCTCACTTGAGGCAGTGCGCTTTAACATATCAACTTCGAGTTGTGAGAGCTGATCCATAGCGCCAATGGGGTTGAGATGTGTAATCAAAGTGACTCCTTTCAAATAACAACGATCGCAGTGTACTGTTGGCTTGTTGAGGCCGAAATGCGGGCTGATCGTGCGTTTGGTGGTAATAACTTAACCCACCCGTGTGCTACACGTTAACGCGCTAAGGCGCATATGCCAACTCTCAAAATATGAAGATTTGATTTCTACCTTGATTTTTTGCCTGATAGAGTGCTTTATCGGCACGTTCAATCCAAGTATTGATGCTGTCGGCATCCTGCAAACAGCTAGCGCCCAATGATACTGTGATGGTGACGTTATCATCACGGAATTTGAACGGTAAGTGCTGAGTTTTCTGCCGGATCTCTTCAAGTTTCAGAGTGATCTCAGCCTCCGTGTAGTCAGCAATAATCAGTGCAAACTCTTCACCACCGTAACGGGCGATAAAATCAGTTTCACGCAGTGATTGCTGAATGGCGCGGGCGATAATTTTCAGCGCTTTATCTCCGGCTAAATGGCCGTAGGTGTCATTGAGTTTTTTAAAACAGTCAAGGTCAACCATGACAAACCACAAGGGCTGCCG
The DNA here is from genome assembly GCA_947071955.1 of uncultured Plesiomonas sp. Taxonomy (GTDB): domain Bacteria; phylum Pseudomonadota; class Gammaproteobacteria; order Enterobacterales; family CAMTGL01; genus Plesiomonas. Next base: position 3,061 of record CAMTGL010000041.1, on the reverse strand, counting down.
GTAGCGCTGCCAGCGTTTATATTCAAGGTCTTGCCGCTCTTGCAGTGCCGCGCGGTTATACACTTTGGTTAGGTGATCTAAAAACAGCCGATGCTGCTGATCGAGTAGGCGATTTCGGTAATCGGTAGTCTGCTCAAGAATGGTGCAGAGTACATTTTCATTACTTTGGATGCGCTCAATGGTGGCATGCATTTGTTGGCAAAGTTGCTGATGCTGCTGTGTTTGTTGCAGCAGTGTCTGCACGGCTTGCTGAATTTGGCTATCTGAAAGTGTTTGTGGTTGTTCGAGCGTATTGAGGGTGTTTTGCATCTCTTGATTTAGGTGTTGCATATGGTGATGATCAAGATAGGCATGTTCAACTGATTTGTTCATGCTTTGATGCAGCATGCCCAGATCATCATTCAAGCTGGCGAGAAAACGGTGTGAACTGCGTCTTTCGCTACGTGTTCCCTGCAATATCAGTTCAATAATGTCAAAACTGTACTGAATCAGCTGCGCGGCATCGGTGCCAATCAGCAGATGATTACGGATCTCAAGCAGGCGCTGACCTATCTCTGCATCAAAGTCGAGCTCAGAGATCAGGTGTTGCAGTTCATCTGAGACTTTTTGCTGGATATCCAGTGTCAGCGTAGTGTGCGAGGGCTGATCGGCATGTTGTTCACCCAGTGCCGCTAGCATGCGTACGGCACGGCTGAATAAGTGTAGAATGCGCTCAATGCGTAGGGTTAGATCGGGTGTCTGTTGTGCGCTCAATTGCAGTTCGGCATCTTGACGCAATTGTGGCGAGAGTACTGCGCTCATTTTCAGGCACTCGGCTGCTTGCACGATGCCTTCGTTTAGCCGTTGCTGTTGAGCTACCCGTTGCTGGCTGAATTTGAAGGCTAACCGCTCAAGCAGGGCCAAACGCGGGATCATCAGTGATGTTTCTTTGGCGCGATCAAGGTCAATGCGGATATCGATTAAAATGCGATCCAGCTCGTTATCGGCCCCCTCCAGAGATTGGGTGACACGTCCGAGCACGCGCCGCAGTAATTCGCTTTCACGCGCATGTTGACCTGATAGCCGCTGGTAGCTCTCTTCGAGCTGCGCTAATTGTCGGCGCAAATCAACCCCGCTATCCATTCACGTCATCCATTGCTCGATCCTATCATTGCCTGATCCTATCCATCTGACCTTATCAATATTTACGCATATACAGCACCAGCCCGTTACCGCCAATAACCGATGATGGCTGAGCATTACTACGTATTATCGGCCTCTTCAGATTTTTCTTCAGGGTGGATGTGTGACTTTATGTGCTCTACCGCTGACCAATCAATACATAACTCAGGCTGTGAGTGTAGTACCTTAACCAACCCGCGCCGAATAGCCTCAATGCAGGCTGTGTGTAAATTACCCTGAAAACAGGCCGGTGTAGCCCGTTGAATAGGTATCAGGAAAACCCAGTTATCCAGCCCGCTGCGCAGATTAAGATCTTTGGCTGCACACAGAGCCAGTTGCAAAATATTCAGCAATTGTGGAAGGTTCACGCCCGCGGTTGCCCGTGGCAGGAAAGGGTACTGGCATGCGCCAATACTGATACTGCCTGCTGGTGCGTTATATCCAGGAAACTGCTTAAATACCGACAAGATAGAGGCGCAAAATTCTTCCGGAATGGTGCTGCCTTGCTCGCCGTGCTGCCGTTGAATATACAAAAACGTACCGTCTCTGACCTGAAAAATTTGTCCGTGATCATTGATCTCGTTATTACCGAGTGTATTGTGCAGATACAGCCCTAACTCTGCCTCTATCTGGCTCGATTCAGTAAAACCAATTTCAATTTTCTGGCTCAACTCTGACAACCAATGCACATGAATAAAAGCCACGTTTAAACGTAGTGTGGCAAACGGGTCTGTAGGCTCCGTGTCAGTGGACGTTGCTGACGCTTGTGTTACCATCGCTTGTTCACAGAGTGTCAGCGTATACTGCAGTAGTTTAGGCAAGCGAGCGTACATACAGCGCTGGTTTGGCAATCCGCTGCGTGGGTGCAAATAGTGGCTTTTACGCACCCGTTTAAGGGTGTTACGCAGCGCCGGTGTTAATACCAAGAAGTAACAGGTCACACTCAATAAAACCAAGATAATGCACAAGAGTACTCGATTAAATTTTTGCGCTTCCTCTTTTTGTGCGCTGATTGCGTGATAGTTGGCATTGAGTAACTGTTCGGTATTGATTTTAGTGACTAACCTCTCACGTTGCTCAAGTGTTTCAGTATTAAGAAACAGATGCTGTTTTTGAATTTGGTGTAATAACGTGATTTTTTTATGCAAATAGAGATTCTCTTGTTTATATGCACCTTTTTTTTGGTATGCCTGAATCAGTAGTTCATATGCATACAAGCGAGGATGCAATTCTGATTCAGGGATTTTAACTATAGCTTTCTTGATTAAATTAAGTCCAGAGTCAATGTTGCCTGAATGTAATAACCAATCACCCTTGAGCAGTAAAAACGCAGGATATAATTCTTGTGCATTTTTATCTTCGTTTAAATTTTGTTCAACTTGCTTAATGTACTCTTCTGCTTTAAATGGTTCATTTGTGTTTAAGTATATGTAACCAATTCCAATTTTTATTCCATTCAACTTACTGCCATTGGGCTGTGAGTTTTCAATATCCATGGCATTGAGGTAATTAACCAATGCCAAATTCAACCGATTTTCTATACGGTGAATATGCCCGATGAGTTTCAGTGTACTGACTAGAGAGGCTTTGTCTTGAATAGTTTGGTAAAAATTAGCTGCCTGGTTTGCATAACTTAGTGCCAGAGAGTAGCTGCCAAAGGTGAAATAGAATTCGGCAAGTTGCAGTTGTGTAGCCGCCAAGAGATCAGGCTGATCGAACTCCATAGCAAGGCTTAATGCTGTTATTAAACTTTCTTGAGCAAGATCACGCTCTTGCTCTAGCAATTGTAATTGACTAGCAACCAAATAATAACTAATACGTGATGAAGGATATTTCATCATCGGTAGTAGTTTTTGTGCGCATAATAATTGCTGTTTGGCATACTGAAGCACATCTTGAT
>CAMTGL010000040.1 GCA_947071955.1 uncultured Plesiomonas sp. | reverse complement strand
TCATTATTCAGCCTCGCTTTTTGCTGACGTGTTGTTAGCAGGGGCCGATTTACGCAAGCGATAACGGGGATCAAGCATGCAGAGCACGCCGCCAAGCGCCATAAACAGGCCACCAAACCAGATCCAACGGATAAACGGTTTGTAGTAAACCCGCACCGCCCATGCACCGTCACCCAAGTCTTCACCCAGTGCGGCATACAGATCTCGGGTAATCCCCGCATCAATTCCTGCTTCGGTCATCACCGCACGAGTGACTGGATAAAAACGTTTTTCCGCATGCAAAGTGGCAACTTGTTTGCCCTTTTCAGAGACTTGCAGTGTGCCACGCGCACTTTCGTAGTTCGGGCCTTTAACATCACGTACCCCTTCAAAGGTAAAGTGATACTGCCCAATATCAATAGATTGCCCCGCAACCATGCGAACATCGCGCTCAACACTGTAGTTTTGCGTAAATGCAATGCCAATAACCGTAACAGCCAGCCCTAAATGGCCGAGTACCATACCCCAATGGCTGCGCGGTAACTTGGTCAACCCCACCCAAAAGCGGTGGCGATGCGTAGCGCGTTCATGCAGTTCCATCAGTGTTAGTACTATCACCCAAATCGACATCAGCAGACCGACAACCGTCATTGCTTTAATCTGGTCCATCATGATAGCCGGCAGTGCAACAGAGGCCGCGAAGGTGATAAGTAGAGCTACCATCAAGCGTTTGATATGCGCAGAAGGCTCATCTCTGCGCCAGCGCACCAACGGCCCAACGCCTAGCAACAGGGCAAACGGTGCCATCAGCCAAGTAAACAGGGTATCGAAGAATGGCGCACCAATTGAGATGCTGCCTAAGCCCAGTTGTTTATGTACCAATGGGAACAAAGTGCCAATCAATACCACAATCAATGCGGCAACCAGCATGACGTTATTGCCAAGCAAGAAGCTTTCACGGGAGTAAAGCTCATTGCGTACGCGGCTACGCACTTGGCCACCTTTGATTGCATACAACAGCAGTGAGCTGCCGATCACCAGCACTAAATAACCGAGAATAAACATGCCACGGGCCGGATCAGAGGCAAAAGCATGCACAGAAACCAGTACGCCAGAACGCACCAAAAATGTGCCCAGTAGACTTAACGAAAATGCGCTGATTGCCAGCAGTACTGTCCATGCTTTAAACGTACCGCGTTTTTCGGTAGCTGCCAGTGAGTGCATTAAAGCGGTGCCTGCCAGCCACGGCATGAATGAGGCATTTTCAACCGGATCCCAGAACCACCAGCCACCCCAGCCCAGCTCATAGTAAGCCCACCATGACCCCAGTACGATACCAACTGTTAGGAATACCCATGCAGCTTGTGTCCACGGGCGTGACCAGCGCGCCCATGCGGTATCTAAACGCCCGGTCATTAGTGAGGCAATAGCAAAGGCAAAAGCCACCGAGAAGCCGACATAGCCCATGTACAGCAATGGCGGGTGGAAAATTAGCCCGATATCCTGCAGCAGCGGGTTAAGATCGCGCCCATCTGTTGGGAAGTAAGGAAGCGTACGGGTAAACGGGTTCGAGGTAATAATAATAAACAGCAGGAATCCGGCATTAATCATGCCCATGACCGCTAACACGCGAGCCACCGCATCTGCCGGCATCTGACGGCTAAACCGTGCTACGGCGGCAGTCCAGCCTGCCAGCAACATCACCCACAGCAACAGTGAGCCTTCGTGCGATCCCCATACTGCAGAGATCCGGTAGTAGATAGGCAACTGACTGTTGGAGTTATTCGCGACATAAGCCACAGTAAAATCGTTGTAGATAAAGGCATAGGTAAGGCAAAGAAAAGAGATCCCGACAGTTGCAAACAGTGCCCATGCTAACGGTCGAGAGACTGCCATCAGCCGGGTATCTTGCCGCGATGCACCGATCAGCGGGTAGACGCTTAGTAGCAGTGAAACGGCCAGCGCCAGACTCAGAGCGTAATTACCAATTTCTGGGATCATTTCACTTCCCCGCTGCTTTTCTGTTGATCCTGTTGTTGCGGGCTATTTTGTTGCGGCGCAGCCGTTGCTGGCTGGTGTCCGCCTTTTTGCATCGCTTCTGCAACTTCCGGTGGCATATAGTTCTCGTCATGCTTAGCCAGTACTTCAAAGGCGGCAATGGTGGTCGCATCTTTTAGCGTGCCATGTGCCACTATGCCCTGCCCCTCACGAAACAGATCAGGCAAAATACCCTCAAATTCAACCGTAACCATCGGGCCGATATCGATCACTTTAAAAGAGACTTTCAGTGATTCAGGATCACGTTTTATCGAACCGGGTACCACTAGGCCACCAATCCGCAAACGCTGCCCAACTTCCGGCTTGCGATGCTCTGCCCCTTTTCCTTGTACCAGCTCGGTTGGGGTATAGAAGAGATCGATATTCTGACGCAACGCATACAGCACCAGCCCAGTGGTCAATGAGATGCCCAGCACGACGGCTAAAATAATGTATAAGCGCGTTTTACGGCGTGGGTTCATAGCTGGTTCTCCCGCGGGTGAGCTTGTTGCATACGACGTGCCCGCGCACTGCGCTGCAACACATCACGTAAAATAATTCGGCGTTCACGCCAACTGCTAAACCACAAACCGGCCATGCACAATATGGTCAGACCGAACGAGAGCCAGACATAAAAGCTGTAGCCTCCCATGGCGAAAAAGTCAGCCAGTGAACTAAAGGCAGGGGTCATCTCAACACTCCTTGTCGGTTGTGCCGGCAGATGGCTGTGAATCTGAATGCACGTGTGAATGCGCCAGTGCATGCACCCACGGGCGCTGGCTATCGCGCTGTAATAGGGCATTACGCAAACGCATCAGGGTTAGCGTAATAAAGAAAAATAAAAATCCGGCGATACACAGCAGCAGTGGCCACAACATGCGGTTATCAATGGCCGGTTTTGCCATACGGGTAATACTTGCACCCTGATGTAGGGTATTCCACCACTCTACTGAGAAGTGAATAATCGGCAAGTTGACTACGCCCACCAGCGCCAAAATACCGGCTGCACGCGCTGCCAGTGTGCGGTCTTCAAAGGCACTGTAGAGCGCCATGACCCCCAGATAGAGAAACAGCAGCACCAGCTCAGAAGTAAGACGGGCATCCCATACCCACCATGCGCCCCACATGGGTTTTCCCCATGCCGCACCGGTAAACAAAGCGATAAAGGTAAATACTGCACCAATCGGGGCCATGGCTGCTGCCGCCATATCTGATTGACGAATTTGCCATACCAGCCCGACAAATGCGGCGGCAGCCATGCTGGCATACACGCCCATAGACCAAATTGCGGCCGGAACATGGATATACATAATCCGAAAACTGTCACCTTGCTGATAATCAGCCGGAGCAAAAGCCAACCCCCAGATAATACCAGGCAACAGTGTTAGCACGGTGGCTGCACCACACCAAGGTAACAGCGTACCGCACAGGCGATACAGCACTTCAGGTTTGGCCAGCGGGTGTAACCATTTCCACATTCTAGATACCCTTGCTCACAAAATGGTTCAAAAAATAGTTCAAAAAACGGTTCAGTAATATTCTTCAAAAATATGGCTCAGAAAAATCATTCACATCAATAAAGTGCACACATGCAAGCCATTGTAGGGATACACAGCCTTCCATCAATTTGCATTTTGCTTTCCACAGTCTGCAAATTTGCACCGGTAAATCAACGTAAATCAGTGAACACTAATACGTAATGCTGCCGCGGTCGCAAAAGGCGAAAACGTCAGGGTCGCGGCCAGTATTGCGCCTAGAATGGCCAGCTGGCCGTTAATCGGCAGCTGCATGCTGGCAGTATCTATCGCCGAAGTAGCAAAAATCAGTACCGGCACAAAGAGCGGCAGCAGTAATAAACTCAGCAACACACCGCCTTTACGCAGACCTACGGTCAACGCAACCCCAATAGCCCCTAGCAGGCTCAGTGTTGGTGTACCCAATAGTAGTGTCAGAGCCATCGCTCGCCATGTGGCGGTGTCGAGCGAAAGGAGCAACGCGGCCAGCGGTGAAAGCAGCAGTAGCGGTAGTCCGGTCAGCAACCAGTGTGCACACACTTTGGCTAGCACCACTAGCGGCAAGGGAATCGGCAGCAGCATCATCTGCTCGAGCGAGCCGTCAAGAAAATCATCCCGAAACAGCCGCTCAAGTGAAAGTAGAGCCGAAAGCAGTGCGGCAACCCAAATAATACCGGGTGCAATGCGCATCAGCACCGCAGGCTCAGGGCCAATACCTAGCGGAAACAGGGTGATCACCATCAGGAAAAACCACAGCGGATTGACGATATCGGCTCTGCGGCGCATGGCGATACACAACTCACGGCGGATAATATCAGTGAAAATCATGCGAATTTATCTCCTGATGCTTAATCCCGTGCCTGATCTGATCTTGCACTTGAGATGGATCAGCAGATTCCGTTAGCGCTTGCAGCCTGATTTTGCGCAGTAAGGTTGAACGCTGGGTAAGCATCTCTTGGTGGGTTGTCAGCAGGACGATACCGCCTTTTTCCGCATGCTGCTCAAATAGACGCGTCAGCACCTGTACACCGTGGCGATCAATTGCGGTCAATGGTTCGTCTAAGATCCATAATCGGCAGGATGTCAGCCACAAACGGGCTAATGCGACACGACGTTGTTGCCCAGCAGAGAGCTGCCAAACTGGTAAATCTTCACGCCCCGCCAAACCGACAAGGGCAAGAACCTCAAACAGGTCATCAGGCGTGATATCCGGCAGCGCCGGTAAAATGTCATGGGTAGACATCCCTGCCTGCGCAAGATTGATTTTGTGGTAAAACGCCAGATTTTCCCATGCGCTCAGCTCCGGCTTGATGCCAGCCTGATGGCCAAGATAGAGTAAATTTTGATGATAGGTTTCGCGGCTGCGGGTGATAGATTCACCTTCCCAGCGCACCACACCGGATGCAGGATGTGAAAGACCCGCCAGAATACGCAGCAAGCTGGTTTTTCCGACACCGTTAGGGCCTTCTATCTGTACCAGTTCTCCCGGTGTTACAGTGAAATTGAGTCCGGAAAACAGCAACTGCTCGCCCCGGATACAGCTTAATTCACAGGCTTCCAGCATGGTTTTTGTAAACACATTGATAAAGAATACACAATAATAACACAATCAGTAGCAAAATCGGTTATTTCAACACCTGCTATTATTGCATTTGGATACTCAATACAATAACTCTTTCTGGTTATTAAAAATCAATAACTTCAGCAAGTTAGCGTGAATTCTTACGTGAACAGGGCCTGAATTCAAGCGCAAATGATGCGCTTTTCCCCCTTTTCGGGTGAAAATGTGCGGAAAGATGATCCAGCGCAAGCAGGATCATCTGTAGCCATAAATCCTGCTACTTTTAAGCCTATCCGCGGCGCTCTTTGATCTGACGGTGCAGATTCAGCAACAGCTCCGCCTCAGCTTTTGGTAGTTCGCACTCGCTCATCAGCTCATCTAGCCCCGCACCCATTTCAGCCAACTTAGTAGCACGGCTGTACAGGCGTTGTTCCGGATCAATATAGGTAACTTCGGTCAACTTTTGCGTGAAACGCTCTTGTTTATCCGTTACCTGATGCAGTTCATTGCCTAAACCAATAAAGCCACCGCGCAGCTCTTCAAGGTTTTTATCCACCGTTTCAAATTGTCGTCTGGCGGCTTTTAGCAGCACTTCACTGGCCTCAACACGCCGTAACGCCAGCTGGTGTTGCTGACGCAAACGCCAGAATCCCCACAGTAAACCCAGTAGAATAACGCCCTGTACGCCTAGCAACGACATGATCACGATAGTCATTACAAGCCGCTCAGCTCATCCCACTCATCGTGGGTCAGCAGTTTATTTAAATCGACCAAAATCAGCAGCTCACCTTCACGGTTCGATACCCCTTGAATAAAACGCGAGCTCTCATCAGTACCAACACTGGGTGTTTTATCAATCTCAGAGGTACGCAGATAGACCACTTCTGCCACGCTATCGACCAGAATACCGATCACCTGCTGTTCTGTTTCAATGATCACAATACGGGTATTGTCGGTAATCGCATTTGGATATAAACCAAAACGGGCACGGGTATCAATGACAGTCACCACATTACCGCGCAGGTTAATAATACCCAACACATAGGCTGGGGCTCCCGGTACGGGGGCAATTTCGCTGTAACGCAGCACTTCCCGCACCTGCATTACATTCACGCCGAAGGTTTCATCCCCCAACTTGAAGGTCACCCACTGCAACACCTGATCGCGCTGACTGCCTGATTCCATCGTTTTGATGTGGCTCATGTTCGGTTCCTTAACCTGTTTTCTTACTGTTTTTTATTTTGGGATACGAGAAAAATCAGTGCCCTGAGTCATAACGCAGGGTATACGAATCCCTTAAATGCACTGTTTCTGTTAAAAAAGAGACTCAACAGTGACAAGCCGGCTAAATCACACCCATTTCCGTTAAAATATGCTGGCCAATTTTACTCAGCGGCAAAATTTCACTGGCAATACCCGCTTTCACTATCGCTTGCGGCATGCCGTATACCACGCAACTCTCTTCATCTTGTGCCCAGATGGTTGCGCCTTGTGCGTGCAGCAATATTGCGCCATCGCGCCCATCAGCGCCCATGCCGGTCAGCACCACGGCTAATACTTTGTCTTTATATTGGCGTGCACAAGATGCAAAAGTGATATCCACGCAAGGTTTGTAATTCATGCGATCGCCACCTTCAAGAATGCGAATACGCATAGACCCTGGGCGGCCATCTAGCACCATCTGCTTACCGCCGGGCGCTAAATAAGCTACGCCAGCTTGTAACAGATCACCATCAGCGGCCTCTTTTACGCTGATTTTACACAGGTTATTTAAGCGGGCAGCAAAGGCGGCAGTAAAGGTGGCAGGCATATGCTGAATCAGTAAAATAGGCTGTGCAAAGTTAGCTGGAAACTGTGTCAGTAAATTTTGCAATGCCACCGGCCCGCCGGTTGATGTGCCAATGGCTAGCAATTGGTAATTTTTGCCGCTGCGACGCAGGTGAGCGTTACTGCGGGGCGAATGTGGTGCAGATAATGTTGTTCGCGCTATATTGCTGTGAGCAACCTGCCCGGCCGGTGATGATGCCCCCCCTATAGATCCTACAGAAGACTTCTGCCCAGCGCCAAATGAAGCACGCGCCGGAGTAACTGCCGAAGCGGCTGATACTGTCGCCGAAGTCACCGTACGTTGTGTAGGCAAATGCCGGCGGCGGGCAATCGAAATCACCCGCTGTTGCAGCACCACGACGGCCTCTTCCCGATCACGGGCAATATCCTCAAATTTTTTCGGCAAAAAGTCAGCCGCACCAGCATCAAGTGCATCAAGTGTGGCTTTTGCCCCTTCATGGGTCAGCGAAGAGAACATCAATATCGGGGTCGGGCTAACACGCATGATGGCGCGCGCAGCATCAATGCCGTTCATCACCGGCATTTCGATATCCATGGTGATAACGTCAGGCTTCAATTGCTGAACTTTCTCCAACGCATCACGGCCATTGCTTGCGGTATCAATCACCTCTATTCGCGGATGACTGTTGAGGATCTCACTTACCCGCCGGCGAAAAAATACCGAATCATCCACCACCAACACTTTGATACTCATTATCCCTCTACTTATTCTTTTTCTGTCGGGCAACCTTGCCGGCATCTTTTATGTTTATTGGCGGTATCAGTTTGAGCTGCAGCCGCCATCATGGTTATCGGCCGGTGTAGTGTTTCAGCAGACCGGGAACATCGAGGATCAAGGCAATACCGCCATCACTGGTGATAGTAGCACCCGCCATTCCTGGCGTACCTTGCAGCAGTTTGTCGAGCGCTTTGATCACCACTTCTTCCTGACCAATCAGGGTATCAACCACAAAGCCGATTCGTTGATGCGCTATCTGAACAATTACCACATGGCCAAATTGCGGTCTTGGTTCGCTACCGTGCGTTTTTGCCAGCCAGTCTTGCAGATAAAACAGTGGAATGGCTTTATTGCGCACGATAGTGGTCAGTTGACCGTCAACTTTATTGGTACGGCGCAGATCAAGGTGGAAAATCTCATTCACACAGGCCAGCGGCAGAGCAAATGTTTGTGCGGCAACCCCGACCATCAGAGTCGGCAAAATAGCCAACGTCAGCGGTACTTTGATCTCTAAGCGTGTACCACGCCCTTGTTCGGAGTCAATATGGATTGCACCGTTGAGTTTGGTGATACTGGTTTTCACCACATCCATTCCCACACCGCGCCCTGAAATATCAGAGATCTCTTTTTTCGTGGAGAAACCAGGGGCAAAAATCAGCGCGTAAGCTTCGTTATCACTCAGCCGTGCTGCAGTTTCTTCATCCATCATGCCGCGATTTACTGCGATACTGCGCAGTTTATTGGCATCCATTCCCGCGCCATCATCTTCGATAATCAGCAGGATATGATCCCCCTCTTGTGAGGCGGATAAGCGCACCGAACCTTGTGCCGGCTTACCGGCCTGCTGGCGAACGTCAGGCATTTCTATGCCGTGATCGACAGCGTTGCGTACCAGATGGACAAGCGGATCTGCCAGTGCCTCAACCAGATTTTTATCCAAATCGGTATCTTCACCGCTCAGTTCAAGCTGTACCTCTTTTTTCAGGCTACGCGCCAGATCGCGCACCACGCGTGGGAAGCGGCCAAAGACTTTGCGAATTGGCTGCATGCGAGTTTTCATCACCGCGCCTTGCAGGTCAGCCGTAACCACATCGAGGTTGGCGCAGGCCTTTGCCATCTCTTCATCTTCGCTATTCAGCCCTAAGCTCACCAGACGATTGCGCACCAGCACCAGTTCACCCACCATATTCATGATTTCATCGAGTGTTTTGGTGTCTACCCGCAGTGTGGTTTCAGCAGCGACGGTATTTTTAGCGGCCTGAGGAGAGCCCGCACTATTAGCAGAAGGTTGCACGGCCATGACTGTAGAAGTTACAACAGACGAGGCAGAATGAGCTTCGGCAAGATGAACAGGTTCTACCGGCGGCACAATCACAGTGCCCAGCACCGGCCCTTTTCCTACCCCGTGCAAGTCATCAAGCAGACGCTCAAATTCATCATCAGAAATAGCGTCGGTTGATGTAGTGCTCTCTGTTTCCGCCGTTGTTCTGCCCGAACCCACTGAGTGTGGCTGGCTGTTTGGAGCCTGCCCGACACCGTGCAGATCATCGAGCAGACGTTCAAATTCATCATCGGAAATGCCTTCGCCCTCTGAACCGTTAGCGCTGTCTGTTGATGTCGCTTCTGGCTGGAATACAGGCGCGACGGGGGTTACAACAGCATTTTTGCTGACAGGTATTAGACCAGATCCGGCAGAGCTCGGCACCTGATTGCCAAATGCATCAGGTGTAGGTGATTGCCCGACACCGTGTAATGCATCAAGCAGGCTTTCAAACTCATCATCAGAGATATCATCCAACCCAAACTGACGGTCAGCCAGCAAGCACACTGCACTCTCACTAGGTGTATTTGGGATGGATGAGTTCGCGGGTGATAAGCTCGGTGCAGTGATGACCGGCGGCAGACTGATATCAACACGAGTAGCCAACAGCGTATCAACTGGGGTATTAGCACACTCAGTGACCGTTTCGGGATCACACAACTGATGCAGCTCATGCAGCAATGCCGGGGCAGCAGGTTCAGGCTCATCACCTTGCTGAATTTGCTGAAACTGGGCAACCACAGTATCAAGCGCCAGTAAAATCACATCCATCAGGTTGGAATCAATACTGCGCTTGCCGTTACGCAGCACGTCGAACACATTTTCTGCGCCGTGACAGGTATCAACCAATGCGGTTAATGAAAGAAAACCTGCGCCACCTTTAACGGTATGAAATCCGCGAAAAATAGCATTGAGCAGCTCTTTATCATTGGGTTGTTGCTCTAGCTCAACCAATTGCTCTGATAACCGTTCAATAATTTCACCGGCTTCAATCAGAAAATCGTGCAGGATCTCTTCATCTAATTCAAAACTCATCACGTACTCCTGAACATGGTGCAGACGCGGGGCGGCTTGGCAGTTAAAATCCTAAGCTAGAGAGCAGATCGTCAACATCATCTTGGTTTTGCACCACATCACTGCGCTTTTCACGATCATGAATCGGCCCTTCAGCACTGATCGCTTGTTCACGGGTGATCTCTTCATGTTGCTCGTTTTCCGGCATACCAAACGATTTCATGATGGTGATTAGATGTTGTTCAACTTCACCTACCAGCCCTGTCACGCGGCGGATAATCTGACCGGTCAGGTCTTGAAAATCTTGCGACATTAGGATCTCGGTCAGTTGCGTGCGCAGCTGATCGCTCTGTTGCTGGGTCAGTTTTAGGAAGGTATCAAGTTCGATACAGAGTGTTTTAAACTCGCCCAGCTCCATTTCACGGTTAAACAGTTTCTGCCAAACCGGTAAAATCGCTTCAATTTGTTGTGCCAGACCATCGGCAATTGGAAACGCAGCATCAACGGCATCCATGGTGCGGTTGGCGGCGTTCTCTGTCATGCTGACCACATAATTCAGGCGGCCTTGTGCATCGGGCAACTCTTGCTGAGTCAGCTGATTTAAACGCGGATCAAGTTTAAATTCAGACAGGCCACTGTGCAGCACACGGGTCACTTTTCCGATTTCGTTAAACAAGGTGTTATAGTTATTGGCCGCCAGTGTAGTGATAATCTGGTTAGCCTCATCTTGTTGGCCGGCTTCAAGTAAACTCACCAACTCTCGGGCTTGTTCAAGGGTGATCATCTATCTCTTCCGTTTTATGACGCTGTCACTGTGCATCCGCAGCGTTACTGCATCCGTACAAAAATTTTGTCGAGTTTCTCTTTCAGTGTTGCGGCGGTAAACGGTTTGACGATATAACCGTTTACACCTGCTTGTGCCGCTTCAATGATCTGCTCACGCTTGGCTTCTGCCGTCACCATTAGCACCGGTAAATGCCGCAGGCTTTCATCGGCACGGATCACTTTTAACAGGTCAATCCCCTGCATACCGGGCATGTTCCAGTCAGTCACCACAAAATCAAAGCTGCCGCTACGCAGCATCGGTAAGGCTGATGTACCGTCATCGGCTTCGTGTGTGTTGTTGAATCCTAAATCGCGCAACAAGTTTTTAATGATGCGTCTCATCGTGGAGAAGTCGTCAACGATCAGGATTTTTATCTCTTTGTCCAAAGGAGCCTCCGGTGAGGTTTTACTGGCTAAATAGGGTGGAGTTTACACCGCTGACCATGCCTGTAATTTGGCACGTAAACGGTGCATCGTCTGGCTGAGGATCTGGCTGATCCGGGATTCACTGACTCCCAGTACTGCGCCAATCTCTTTTAAATTCAGCTCTTCATCATAATAAAGCGACAAAATCAGGGCTTCGCGCTCGGGCAGTGTGCGAATAGCATCAGCCAATGCTTGCTGGAAATTGCTCTCTTCTACGCCTTGAAAAGGTAAATCTTGATGACGCGCCTCCGGTGCAAAAGCAATATCTTCAGGCACGCCAAGATCATCAAAACCGATAATCCGCCCACCGTTTACATCCTGTAGCATCTGGTGATAGGTATCGGTTGAAACCTGCAAATACTCGGCCACTTCACTGTCGCGCGGGTTACGCCCGAGCTGCTTTTCCAGCTGGCTAATCGCTTCGGTAATGCTACGGCTGTTGCGATGCACTGAACGGGGGATCCAGTCGCCACGTCGGATCTCATCGAGCATTGCGCCGCGAATACGAATACCGGCGTAAGTTTCAAAGCTTGCACCTTTGCTAGCATCATAATTTTGGTACGCTTCGAGCAGCCCAATCATGCCTGCCTGCACTAAATCCTCCAGCAATACGCTGGCAGGCAAACGCCCGAGCAGATGGCAGGCAATACGCTTGACCAATGGCACCTGTCTGTTATACACATATT
>CAMTGL010000039.1 GCA_947071955.1 uncultured Plesiomonas sp. | reverse complement strand
GCCTATAACCTGATGGTCATTGTCTGTCTCTATTATCAACTCAGAACCGGGATACTGGGGGCAGATCCAGTCAAAGGTCTGTTGCACGGTATCGGCCGTTCAGCGCTGGAGATGCTCTATCTGACTCTGCTGATTTCACCGCTAGCTGCCCTGTTACATGCACCACTGCTGTTGCGGTTACGCCGCATGCTGGGTTTATGGTGTTTTGCTTGGGCCAGTTTGCATTTACTGGCTTATGCAGCACTGGAGTTAGGCTGGGATCTACCGCTCTTTGCCAGTGAAATCATTAAACGCCCTTATCTTGTACTCGGTGCTGCCAGTTGGCTTATCTTGCTGTTGCTGGCGATCACTTCCAACCGTTTCTCCCAAATTCGCCTTGGCCGCCACTGGCAACAACTGCATTTTGGCGTTTATCTGGTGGCAATTGCTGCACCAATACACTACTTGTGGTTGGTCAAAGTGCTTTCTCCACGCCCGATTATCTACCTGCTGATTGCGCTACTGTTGCTCCTGTGGCGAGTCCGGCGTACATGGCAGCAAAAATCGGCCATGCGCAAGCGCGCATCATCCCCAAAAATACCTACCGGTAGATAGGCTGAAAAGGCAAAATTAGAGTTATAGCTCTAGTTATTATCAGAGCATCTTCGCTGATAAGACCAGTATTTTGCTGCCAATTGAGCCGATATCATTATAATGTTCACATTACTCACGACTTAAACGTGTACTTGCACGTCTAATCTGGTATATCCACGTAAATCAGCGTATTTTGTTTTATCACAGCATGTTTGCCGGAGAAGTCAGCATAATGGCGCAACATCGTCGTATATTGCTCTTAAATGGCCCAAACCTTAATTTACTAGGATTACGGGAGCCTACGCACTACGGTTCGCGCACACTCGCACAAATTGTGGAGCACGTAAGCGGCGTAGCGGCACAGGCGAATGTCCAGCTCACCCACTTTCAGTCAAACTCTGAAGCGGCACTGATAGAGCAGATCCATCAGGCTCTCGGTGAGCAAGACTTTATCCTGATCAATCCGGCGGCATTCACACACACCAGCGTTGCTCTACGCGATGCACTGCTCGGTGTTGCGATCCCATTTATTGAGATCCACTTGTCCAACGTACATGCACGTGAACCGTTCCGGCATCACTCTTATTTGTCTGATATCGCAGTCGGTGTGATTTGCGGTTTAGGCGCTGATGGGTACGAGTTTGCGTTACACGCGGCTATCCGCCGTCTGTCATAAAATTAACAACACTACGGAACCACGCTAATGGATATTCGTAAAATTAAAAAATTGATTGAACTGGTTGAAGAGTCAGGTATTTCTGAGCTGGAAATTTCAGAAGGTGAAGAGTCAGTTCGCATCAGCCGCAACATCACGGCTGCACCGGTAGCACAGTATGCCCCTTACCCAATGCAAGCACCTGCAGCGCAAGCGCAGCCTGCTGCACCGGTTGTTGCACCTGTAGCGCCCGTTGCCGAAGCGGTATCTGGTCACGTTGTGCGCTCACCTATGGTAGGTACGTTCTACCGCACACCAAGCCCTGATGCAAAATCATTCATCGAAGTTGGCCAGACCGTTGCCGTTGGCGATCCTTTGTGCATCGTTGAAGCCATGAAAATGATGAACCAGATTGAATCCGATAAAGCCGGTGTGGTGAAGGCGATTCTGGTAGAAAACGGTCAACCAGTGGAATTTGATGAGCCTCTGGTTATCATCGAATAACAAGGAGTGGCCATGTTGGATAAAATTGTTATTGCTAACCGCGGCGAAATTGCGCTGCGGATCTTGCGTGCCTGTAAAGAGCTCGGTATTAAAACTGTTGCCGTACACTCAACGGCAGACCGTGAGCTCAAGCACGTCTTGCTGGCCGATGAAACGGTCTGCATCGGCCCGCCACCGTCAACCAAAAGCTACCTGAATGTGCCGGCTATCATTGCGGCAGCTGAAATTACCGGTGCAGTAGCCATCCACCCAGGTTACGGCTTTTTGTCAGAAAATGCCGATTTTGCCGAACAAGTGGAAAACTCAGGCTTCATCTTCATCGGGCCACGCGCAGAAACCATCCGCCTGATGGGGGATAAAGTCTCCGCGATCAGCTCCATGAAAATTGCCGGTGTGCCTTGTGTTCCGGGGTCTGATGGCCCGCTGGGCGATGATATGGATAAAAACAAAGCCATCGCCAAACGCATTGGTTACCCGATCATTGTCAAAGCTTCGGGCGGCGGCGGCGGTCGCGGCATGCGCGTTGTTCGCAGTGAAAAAGAGCTGGCGCAATCCATTACCATGACCCGTGCGGAGGCAAAAGCTGCCTTCAATAACGACATGGTGTACATGGAAAAATACTTGGAAAATCCGCGTCATATCGAAATCCAAGTGCTTGCTGATGGTCAAGGCCATGCTGTTTATCTGGCTGAGCGCGACTGCTCAATGCAGCGTCGTCACCAGAAAGTAGTCGAAGAGGCACCTGCTCCGGGTATCACGCCAGAAGTTCGCCGTAATATCGGTGAACGCTGTACCAATGCCTGTATCGAAATTGGTTACCGTGGTGCCGGAACGTTTGAATTTCTGTATGAAAACGGTGAATTCTACTTTATTGAGATGAATACCCGTATTCAGGTTGAACATCCGGTGACTGAAATGATTACCGGTGTTGATCTGATTAAAGAGCAACTGCGTATTGCCGCAGGTATGCCGCTCTCTATTCAGCAATCTGATGTGCATGTTCACGGCCACGCCATTGAGTGCCGCATCAACGCAGAAGATCCGGAAACCTTTTTACCTTCACCGGGTAAAATTACCCACTTCCACTCTCCGGGTGGTTTTGGCGTACGCTGGGAATCTCATATTTACACCGGTTATACCGTACCGCCGTATTATGACTCCATGATCGGTAAGCTGATCACCTACGGCGAAACCCGTGAAATTGCCATTTCACGTATGCGTAACGCGCTGTCTGAAACCATTATTGATGGGATCAAAACCAACATCGGGTTACAAGAACGTATTATGGCTGACGAGCATTTCCAACAGGGTGGAACTAACATCCACTATCTGGAAAAGAAACTCGGTTTGCAGTAAATAGGGTTCACCAATATCCAGGTCGGAAATCATTCCGGCCTTTTTTTTTATCCCTTTCGTAATCTGCGCTACAATTGCCGCCTTTTTTTAATGTTAGCTGTGATGGAGACATTGCGGATCATGCACGATCATCGCTTCAAACAAGCTCACCGTGAAGCGCGCTGGGCATTATGGCTTACCATTGCTTACCTTGTCTGTTGGTCACTGTTTGCCTATTTGCCAAGCAACCAATTGGGCATTACCGGCTTACCGCACTGGTTTGAAATGGCCTGCCTGCTACTGCCGCTGCTTTTTATTTTGTTGTGTGGATTAATGGTGAAACACATTTATCGCGATATTTCACTGGAGCGTTCCGATGAAGAGTGAAATTATTCTGCCCCTCGTCGGCTATCTTGTTTTGGTATTTGCCGTCGCCATTTATGCCTACTTTCAGCGCAGTAAAGGCAACTTCCTGACCGAATATTATGTTGGGAATCGTTCTATGGGTGGTTTTTTACTCGCCATGACCCTGACCGCGACCTACACCAGCGCCAGCTCTTTTATTGGTGGCCCAGGTGCCGCCTACAAATACGGGTTAGGCTGGGTGCTGCTGGCGATGATCCAACTGCCCGCAGCATGGTTATCACTGGGCGTGCTGGGTAAAAAGTTTGCCATTTTATCGCGTAAATATAATGCCCTGACCTTGAACGATTTACTGTACGCACGCTACAAAAATAAAACAGTGGTCTGGATCTCCTGTGCCAGCATGCTGATCGCATTTTTTGCCGCAATGACCGTACAGTTTATCGGCGGTGCCCGCCTGCTACAGACAGCCGTGGGGATCCCCTATCTTGATGGCCTGCTGATTTTCGGCGTTACCGTCGGCCTATACACCATGTTTGGTGGATTTCGCGCCGTCGCGATGACCGATGCCCTGCAGGGGATCGTGATGATGATCGGTACTGTGATCTTGCTGTTTGCCGTGATCCATGCAGCCGGCGGGATCAGCCATGCCGTGACCACTTTACGTGCCATTGATCCCGACTTAATCAGTGCCCACGGCCCTGACGGTATGCTCGATCTGCCTTTTATGGCCTCATTCTGGGTACTGGTCTGTTTTGGTGTTATCGGCCTGCCGCACACAGCCGTGCGCTGCATGGCGTACAAAGACAGCAAAGCGCTGCATTTTGGCATGATTGTCAGCACTATCATTGTTGGTATTCTAATGCTCGGCATGCACCTAACCGGCGCTCTCGGACGAGCAGTATTACCCGATTTGGCCATTCCAGATCAGGTGATCCCGACACTGATGATTCAAGTATTACCACCGATTGCCGCGGGGATCTTTTTAGCCGCACCGATGGCGGCCATTATGTCAACCATTGATGCGCAACTGATTCAATCATCCGCCACACTGATCAAAGATCTCTACCTGCGTTTACGCGCACAGGATGAACAAAATGAGCGGCGGATCTCGCGTCTTTCGACCCTGAGTACCCTGATTTTAGGCGTTCTGCTAATTCTGGCAGCATGGCAGCCACCGGAAATGATCATCTGGCTGAATTTGCTCGCCTTTGGCGGCCTGCAAGCAGTGTTCTTATGGCCACTGGTGTTTGGTTTGTACTGGGATCGTGCCAATGCAGGCGGCGCACTGACCTCGATGATCGCTGGCGGTAGCTGCTATGTAGTCATGAATCTAATCGGGGCAAAACCTCTGGGTCTGCACGCGATTGTACCAACCTTGATTTTCGGTCTGTTGGCCTTTTTAGTCGGAAATATGTTGACCGAATGCCACCAGCGTAAACAGATGCGCATACAGGCTGAGAGTTAGAGTTAAAGCGTTAAACCGAATAACATGGCTGACGGACTGGCGATAAGATGAGTGCCATACCTCAGCCATGTTATTCTTAGGGATATACTAACCAGTTTTTGTACTGGCTATCCAAACGGTTTTTTCTCCACAGAACTCTTTTTTATTCACACCATTTTCATCCACACCATCACGCTGTGGATCAACCGAGAGTACTCAGCATGCCTTGGATTCAACTGAAACTGAACACGACCGGCGCACAAGCCGAAGCCATTGGCGATCTGCTGATGGATTGCGGCTCTGTCTCCGTCACCTTCATGGATTCCCACGACACGCCGGTGTTTGAACCGCTACCCGGTGAAACCCGTCTGTGGGGCGATACTGATGTCATGGGGCTATTCGATGCCGAAATGAACATGGCCGACGTCATGCAACAACTCACCACCAGCCCGCTTTTACCTGCCGATTTTGTGCATAAAATCGAGCAGCTCGAAGATAAAGACTGGGAGCGTGAATGGATGGATAATTTCCACCCAATGCAGTTTGGCCGCCGTTTATGGATTTGCCCAAGCTGGCGCGATATCCCAGAGCCTGATGCCGTCAACGTGATGCTCGATCCGGGTCTAGCATTTGGTACCGGTACACACCCAACCACCGCGCTGTGCCTTGAGTGGCTTGATGGGCTGGATCTGGAAGGGAAAACCATTATTGATTTCGGTTGTGGTTCGGGCATTTTGGCCATCGCCGCACTGAAACTCGGTGCAGCCCGTGCCATCGGTATTGATATTGATCCACAAGCTATCACTGCCAGCCGTGATAACGCACAGCGGAACGGTGTATCTGAACGCCTTGAACTGTATTTGCCGCACGATCAGCCTGCCGATCTGCAAGGTGATGTTGTGGTTGCCAATATTCTGGCCGGCCCGCTGCGTGAGCTGGCCCCGCTGATCAGCGTACTGCCAAAAGCCGGTGGTCATTTAGGCTTGTCGGGAATTTTAGAGTCACAAGCTGAATCAGTTGCCGATGCTTACCGCGCCCAGTTTGCCCTCGATCCGATTGCCGAGCGTGAAGAGTGGTGTCGCATTACCGGTATCGCCCGTACAAAATAACGGTACGAAATAGCGGTAAAATACACCACGCCGCACCGATAACACGCGATTAAACATAAAAAAACCCCACAGCATAATGACTCTACTGTGGGGTTTTATTTTGCTGATCACTTACGATTTGAGTGTTAAACCGCTTTTTCAGCCGACACGCTAACAACCTTATTCACCGCTAAACGCTGGCTGTGCAACAACACCCATCCTGCCAAAACGGTATACACCACCGCTTGTATGCCTAAACGCAATAACGGATCAGACGCTTCACTTAATGATGCCCCCATTTGGTTATATTGCACCATCAGTTCAATACCATTCACACCGGGGATTAAACGCGCTAGCCAAATAATGGGCTCAGGAATAGCAATAATCGGCCACACAAATCCGGCGGTAAACACCATCGGCAGTGAAGAGATCAGTACTGCTTGGGTCGGCGTTTCCCGCCGAGTCATGAAAAATGTAATCATCACCGCAAAGCAGTAGGTTGTCCAAAACAGCAAGGTACAAAGCAGCAGCAATATCCACGGATTCGCTTGTCGCACCACATTGTAGTAATCAAAGCATGTTCCCAGATAGTACATGGCGGCCACCAGATACAACGGTACAAAAACCAGACCACGCGCCAACAGCAATTTCCACGGTGACACGGTTTGCCAGTAACCGCGTTCACCACCGAGCGTCCGCTCTTTATATTCTGCTGTTTGAATGCCCGCTGCAATCAGCAATGTCTGATGTAAAATCAGTACAAATACCGCAGGAACGATATAGGCAATATAGCCAATAGAAGGGTTAAACAGTGCCTCAGTTTGTGCCCGTAACGGTAATGCAGTTCCCAGTGTTCCCTGATAAGGTGTACCCTGCATCAGCTCTTTGGTCACCTTAACCTGCGCGCCAAGTGTGCCGGCTGCACGCGCAATCCCTTCGATAATGGATGAATAGACCAGAAAATAACTGGCATCACCGGCAGCGGCAATTACCGGGCTTTTTCCCATCAATACATCACGGGAAAAATGCTGTGGAATAACCAATAAGCCATGCACCTCACCACTTTGCAGCCACTGATCAGCCTCTTGCTGTGAGGTTGCATTATGGGTTATTTCAACTTGTGGTGTAGCCTCAACCATACGGATAAACTGCCGACTTAAGGCTGAGTGATCACTATCCCACACCGCCACCGGCATGCTGGTAACCACCTGATGTGAATAGGGCTGCGGATAGAGCACCGAGTAAAAAATCAGCCCGACAAAAACGGTCATTAAAATGGCCGCATTTTTACTCAGCGCACGCACCTCTTCCCGCCAAATTTGGCCCAATGTCATTGCAGACTCCCCAGTTTACGTAAGCGAGCACGCAACAGTAACAATGCTAGCGGGATCACCAACCAAAACCACAGCAAATCAGACATGCTACGCCATGATACCGCCCACGATGCGGCATAATTTACCTGCTGAATTTGCACCTGAATATAGTGTGATACCGGCAGGATATCTGACCAAAACTGTGCAAAGCCCGGCATATTGGCTGCCGGAAAAGTAACACCCATAAAGGCAAATGCAGGCGCGGAGTAGGCTGCCGCAGTACTGGCCGCACGGCCATAGTGAAAACTGGTGCAATACAGCAGCGTTCCCATAGCAACATAGGCACCAATCATCAGCCACTGCGCCAATAGGATTACTGGAATACTGCCCTCAATCGGCCAGTCCAACCAACCAAATACGCCCCATAAAAACAGTGCCCCTTGTACCGCACTGATCAGCGCGTACGGCAGCATTTTTCCGGCAAACGCTTTACCCAAACAACCATTAGCTGACTGTAGCCATGCTGCGCCATTGCTCTCGCGAAACTCCAGGCCCAATGCAGCAATCACAATACTGATCAGGAATATTTGCCAGATCCCAGGGATCACCGCTGTCACCAAAAACGGCACATAATTCATGCCAATATTATACAGCGGGGTGTACTGGCTCTGTGTTGGAACAGCTTGCCCTAGCGCTTGATAAATATTTTCACCTGTAGCCAGATGAACCTGAACTCCCTGCTGGGCAGCCATGGTTAATATGGTGCTCTGCAACGCGGTATTAACTGCTTTTCCAATCAGCACATATTGGCTGTTGTAATAAGCCGTGACTGCAGGGCTAAGGTGCAGTTTGACATCCGTATCAAGCCGGTAAGGCAGCATAATCAGTGCATACGCTTTACCGCTACGTACCAGTGACATCCCCTCACGCAGGCTATTGGCTTCATAAGCCACATGCAATGCGGGTGATGCCTCAAAACGGCGAGTTAGCTCACGTGATAGCTGGCTGTGATCTTGATCGAGGATCACTACCGGCAGATCTTTTGGGATCCCCGAATTAAAAATGGCCCAGATCAAGACAAAAAACAGCGGAGGCAGCCAGACCGTCAGCGCAAAGATCCAGCGATCATGTAAGATCCGCTGCCACTCACGCCATGCGGTTGCTCGTAATCCCGGTTTCACTTCGCCTCCAGCAGCACGGTCATCCCGACACGCAGCCCTTCAACCGGCTCAACCGGACGTAGCTCAATCTGGAATGTACGCATATCATAGCCACGGCCAGGTTGCGTAGTACGCCATGTTGCGTAATCGCCCATCACACTGATATAGCTAACTTTAAACGCATAGGTTTTATCCTTGCTCAATGCCGGAATGCGTACATTAAATACATCACCTTGTTTGAACTGAGCTAAATTATCTTCCCGTACCTGAAACAGCGCCCATGCATTATTCAGATCAACCAAGGTCACCACCGGAAAACCGGCCGGAGCAAGCTCACCAGGGTGTAGCAAAACCTGATCAACCATACCATCATGGTATGCCATCAACTCAGCATCTTTCAGGTAGGCCTGAACTTCAGCAACCGCAGCCGCCGCCATCTTCTCTTTCTCAGCAGCGGCTAATTTCTCACCCTTGCGTGAGCCCTCTACTGCCAGCTGATATTGCTGAAAAGCCGCCTGCTCAGTATATTTTGCCGCCTGCCATGCCGTTTTCGCCTCATCACGCTTTTGCTCTGCCATCACGCCATCACGAAAAAGCGCATTGATACGTTGGTAGGTTTTCTCGGATAAAATGGCTGCAGCTTTCGCTTTTAGCCACTGATCTTTGGCTGCCGCAATCTGCTGACTGCGCGCACCATTATCAACCTCTTGACGCATCGCGCCAGCAGCGGCTTCTCCGGCTTTGGCTTGATTCAATTTGGCATCAAGCTCAGGGGTTGAGAGCACAAACATCGGATCGCCCTGCTTAACCTGTTGCCCCTTTTGTACCAAAACCGTTTCGATACGGCCCGGTACTTTGGCAGAGACAAAATATTGCTGCGCCTCTATTTGCCCCTGCATCAGCGCAGTGTCATTATCATATGCCGAAAAATAGCTCATGATTAACGCCACAACAACACCTACACCCACCACTGCCGCGATCGATTTACTCTTCTTATTCATCTGTTTTTTCACCTAAATATATGTCTGACGCGCAGTTACTGCTGGTAGCGGTTAAATGCATCAGGTTGCCCTGACAAGGCCAATAATTTCGAAAGTGCAGTCGTCATCCGGTAACTTGCCGCCAACCGCTGCGTATCAATCGCCGATTGCGTCATTCTGGCATCCACCACATCCAATGATGTTGCCAAGCCCTGTTCAAACGCCTTGTTACGCAGCTGAAAGTTCTCTTGTGCCAGTACTTGGCTCGATTTTAACGAGTCATACTCAGTCTTTGCCTGCTCCAATTCCCGGTAAGCCTGCTCAACACCCACTTTCAATTGGCGTTCTAACTCTGCACGGCGGTATCCCACCTCTTTGCGAGCAATATGCGCCGCAGCCAGTAGATCATTACGCCCGCTGTTATCCACCAAAGGGATCGTTACACCCAACCCCACCATCCAGTCAGGCGCACGCTCACCTAAAATGCTGTCATCGTGATACAAATTGTAATTACCAACTGCAGCTACATTTGGCAAATAACGGCCACGCTCTGCCTTCTCTAAACTTTCAGCTTGCTTATCTTTCGCATCAAGCAGTGAGATTGCCGGATTCGCTTGCAAAGCCGTCTTCACCAGCGCAGGCATACTCGGCAGCGTTAATCGTGTCACCAGTGGCGATGTAGGTTGTACCCCCTCTTTGTGCAGCAACTCATCCAACACCAGTTGGGCAATTTCCAGCTCACGACGCGCATTTTCAGCATCAACCTGTGCACGATCATAGGCCACCTGCGCCGATGTACGCTCTACTTTGGCAATTTGCCCTTGCTGCTCAAGTTTAATCGCATGCTGTAAATGCTGATTCAGTGCAGTCGCCACTTGTTGACGAGTTTGATACACGTTTTTAGCCAGCGTCACACCGTAGTAAAAGCGGGTTAAATCAGAAAAAGCTTGCAGACGTTTTAAGGCAAACTGTTGCCGAGCTTCATCGGCTTGGGCATATGCCGCAGTTTGCGCCGCACTGATACGACCACCAGAATAGATAACCCACAGCGCATTAACGCCCGCTGTTTTTACCGTTTGGTTGGAAAGATCAGTCTCTGTCGGCAGATTTTTTAACCCTTGCAACAAAGGGCCTAATTTAGAATCAGAACCTAACGCCGCCAAAAGCGATTGAATACGTGGATTTGAAACAAGAGAAGGAAAAGGCTGCATATCTTTCAAATCGAGCGATAAAGGATCACTTAACCGCGTAATACTTCCGGTTAAATCAATTTTAGGCAGATCCAGCCCATCCGTTGCTTCGGCCATTTTTTGTGAGCGCTCAGCCGCTGACAGCTCCGCTTTTAACCCGTCATTCACCTGCTGAAGCGTCTGCCACGCCTGATCGAACCTGACCGGTTCAGCCCATGCAGTATCAGACGCCGGTAATAAAAAAAATGCCAGTGAAAAGGCTGACAACGTAAATTTCCAATGCATTAACCGCATGCTAATCGTAATCCTTATCGTGTAATGTCTTCCATTGTAATGATTTAGCTGGGAATAGAGCAAATACGTAAATGAAACACTTTTTTAAAGTATGCCTGTTTTTTGTACGCTGCATAGCCCTGATAGCCGAAAAAATCGCTTGACTATAAAAGTTCCCGCAAGTGTTCAAAGTTTGGCCTTTCCTCCGACTGAAAAAGTGCGTAATATACGCGCCCTTACAGGCACAGAGTGGTTACCTTTCAGTCAATGCGTATCGGCCCTTATAAACTTAACAATCAATTGATCGTAGCGCCTATGGCCGGTATTACTGACCGACCATTTCGGCAGCTCTGTCACGAGATGGGGGCTGGCATGGCGGTATCAGAGATGATGTCCTCAAACCCTGAGGTCTGGCATACTGATAAATCCCGCCTGCGTATGGTACATACCGATGAGCCGGGTATTCGTAGTGTACAAATTGCGGGTGCAGATCCTGACGATATGGCAGGAGCAGCGCGCGCTAACGTGCAGTATGGTGCTCAAATCATTGATATCAATATGGGTTGCCCAGCCAAAAAGATTAACCGTAAGCTAGCAGGTTCTGCTCTCTTACAGCATCCTACGCTGGTTGAACAAATTTTAACGGCCGTTGTTAATGCCGTTGACGTTCCAGTAACCCTAAAAATTCGGACTGGATGGGATCAGGATAATCGCAACTGTGTCGAAATAGCCCAAATTGCAGAACGCTGTGGCATTCAGGCGCTTGCTATTCATGGCCGCACTCGTGCGTGCCTGTTTACGGGCCATGCTGAATACGACAGCATTCGGGCTGTGAAACGCGCGGTTTCCATACCAGTGATCGCCAATGGCGATATCACTACCCCGCATAAAGCCAGAGAGGTATTGGACTATACCGGCGCAGATGCGCTGATGATAGGCCGTGCCGCTCAGGGAAGACCCTGGATCTTTCGGGAAATCCAGCATTATCTGGAGACAGGAGAAGTGTTGCCCCCTCCCTCACTGATTGAGGTGAAGCAGTTACTTCTCGGGCATATTCGTGCACTGCATGACTT
>CAMTGL010000038.1 GCA_947071955.1 uncultured Plesiomonas sp. | reverse complement strand
CGAGTAGAGGATCACGGATATCCAACGTTTTCAGTACTTCATGGCATGTATCACGCATAACAGTGGCACGCGGATCGTAGTTTTTGTACACACGATGACCAAAACCCATCAAACGGAAAGGGTCATTCTTATCTTTGGCTCTGGCGATAAATTCAGGAATGCGATCAACCGAGCCAATTTGCATCAGCATATTCAAACAGGCTTCGTTTGCACCACCGTGAGCAGGCCCCCATAAAGAAGCGATACCCGCTGCGATACAAGCAAACGGATTTGCTCCTGAAGAGCCGGCTGTTCTAACGGTAGATGTTGAGGCATTTTGCTCGTGATCAGCATGTAAAATCAGGATTTTATCCATTGCACGGGCAAGTACCGGATTCACTTCATACTCTTCACACGGCGTTGCAAACATCATGTACAGGAAATTTGCCGCATAAGAGAGATCATTGCGTGGATAAATAAAAGGCTGACCAATAGAGTATTTGTAACACATTGCAGCCAGCGTTGGCATTTTGGATAACAAGCGGAACGCAGCAATAGCTCGGTGTTCATCATTGTTGATATCTAATGAATCATGATAAAACGCTGCCAACGCACCACTGACACCACACATCACCGCCATTGGGTGAGCATCACGACGGAACCCATGATAGAAGCTGGATAATTGCTCATGCACCATAGTATGACGTTTTACAGTATGTAAAAAGTTCTCATACTGAGTTTTGGTTGGCGCTTCGCCGTATAGCAGAATGTAGCAAACTTCGAGATAGTCAGATTTGTTTGCTAACTGGTCAATCGGAAAACCGCGGTGCAGCAGCACCCCCAGATCGCCATCAATGTAGGTGATTTTCGATTCACATGCGGCAGTAGACATAAAACCGGGATCGAAAGTAAACAAGCCGCGCGTCCCTAGCGGGCGAACATCGACTACATCATTACCCAGCGTACCTTTGTAAACGGGTAAATCAATAGACTCATTGTCGCTCAATTGCAGAGTGACTTTTTGTTCTGCCATAACATTCTCCTTTGCTCTTA
This sequence comes from uncultured Plesiomonas sp., assembly GCA_947071955.1. GTDB lineage: Bacteria > Pseudomonadota > Gammaproteobacteria > Enterobacterales > CAMTGL01 > Plesiomonas. Next base: position 10,941 of record CAMTGL010000038.1, on the reverse strand, counting down.
TTTTTTGAATCCCGATGCAGAATCTAGCCTAAAAATAGAGTGACGTAGGGTGTATCGAATCATGTGGTACTACTGTGCCGCCGTTCACCCCAGCTAGTTTGAATTGCTCTTGCCAATGTTGCACAAGTTCACGAGTAGGAAAAGAGGTATCTGGTTGAACTTTGCACATTAGCAGCATTTTTGGTGCGTATTTTGTAACCGACCATGATGATACATGTCAATTTTGTTTGTTATATTTCATTTGATAATAAAACACGGTCTATGTCTCATAGTTTGTTTAAAACTTATTAACAACTCTTTTCTGGAATTGTAATGCCTTGTTGCGAAAAGTATACTGCGCACAGGTCTTCAAGCTAGTGAGCATGTTACCGAACTGTAAATTAAGTTTGTTTTATGCGTATGATTACCCGTGCTACAAAGCCGACATGTCGTCTATAAAATGCCGCCATGTCGTTGCTTAAGTTGTTATAGCGTTACATAACCTTATAGCAACATAGCCAGGAAGTTATACAGAGCAATACTTAGGCAGACTGTCCAGTCGGTAATGTTGAGTAGCATGAAGGTTAATAAGGAAAACAAACCGAGCTCACAATGGAGCGGCATGGGCAGAACCGTGAATAAGCAAAGACCTGTTAATCTCGATCTGAAAACGATCAGCTTCCCGATTACCGCAATCGCCTCTATTCTTCATCGGGTCAGCGGTGTTATTACCTTCATCTCTCTTGGCATACTTCTGTGGTTGCTCTCGCTTTCGCTCTCGTCTGAGCAAGGTTTTGAGAGTGCTCGCGCTGTTACCGACTCTTTTTTCGTCAAACTGATTTTGTGGGGCATGCTAACTGCACTGGCTTATCATGTTGTCGGTGGTATTCGCCATTTACTGGCTGACATGGGATACGGCGAAGAGAGCCTTGCTGCTGCAAGCCGTACCGCAAAAATCGCTTTTATTATCACCGCCGTTTTATCACTGTTGGCAGGAGTATTGGTATGGTAACGAATGCAACCGCGTTTGGCCGCAGTGGAGTACATGACTGGCTGTTATTGCGTGCTACTGCAATTATCATGACGCTGTACATCCTGTATTTGCTGGGTTTTATCGTCTCTGCACCAGAGATTACCTACGGTATCTGGAAAGGTTTTTTCTCGTTCCGGGTCACGCAGGTTTTTACACTCTTGGCCGTGCTATCGGTACTGGTACATGCATGGATTGGTCTATGGCAAGTGCTGACTGATTACATCAAACCTCTGGCGTTACGCTTAACACTGCAATTTGCTGTGGTGATTGTTCTGTTGGTTTATGTCATTGCAACTGCTGTTATTGTGTGGGGTGTTTAAGTGAAGATTGCAACGAAACAATTTGATGCTGTCGTGATCGGTGCAGGTGGAGCGGGCATGCGCGCTGCGCTACAAATCTCACAGTCAGGCCTAACCTGTGCGTTGATTTCTAAAGTTTTTCCAACGCGTTCACACACGGTTTCTGCACAAGGCGGAATTACAGTTGCACTGGGTAATGCCCATGAAGACAACTGGGAATGGCACATGTATGACACCGTTAAAGGGTCTGATTACATTGGTGACCAAGATGCCATTGAATACATGTGTAAAACTGGCCCAGAAGCTATTTTAGAGCTGGAAAATATGGGTTTACCATTTTCCCGTTTTGATAATGGTCGTGTTTATCAGCGGCCATTTGGTGGACAATCACGCAATTTTGGTGGTGAGCAAGCCGCTCGTACGGCGGCAGCCGCAGATCGTACTGGTCATGCCTTGTTGCACACGCTGTATCAGCAGAATATAAAAAATAAAACCACAATTTTCTCTGAATGGTATGCCCTTGATCTGGTTAAAAACCAAGATGGTGTGATTTTAGGATGCACTGCAATTTGCCTTGAAACAGGTGAAACCGTCTATTTCAAAGCCAAGGCAACCGTACTTGCAACCGGTGGTGCTGGGCGGATTTTTGCCTCTACAACCAATGCACATATCAATACCGGAGATGGCGTTGGTATGGCTGTACGTGCAGGCGTTCCTCTTCAAGATATGGAAATGTGGCAATTCCATCCAACAGGTATTGCTGGTGCCGGAGTCTTAGTCACAGAAGGCTGCCGCGGAGAGGGCGGTTATCTGTTAAACAAAGATGGCGAACGCTTTATGGAGCGTTACGCACCTAATGCCAAAGATCTGGCTGGGCGTGATGTAGTTGCCCGCTCAATGATGATTGAGATTCGCGAAGGCCGTGGCTGCGAAGGCCCGTGGGGGCCGCATATTAAATTGAAGCTCGATCATCTGGGTAAAGAGGTGCTCGAGTCACGCTTACCGGGTATTTGTGAACTTTCACGCACCTTTGCGCATGTTGATCCGGTTCATGAGCCTGTACCGGTTATTCCAACCTGTCACTATATGATGGGGGGAATTCCAACACAGGTCAGCGGGCAGGCGTTAGGCCAACATGCTGATGGCACTGACTATGATATTCAAGGTTTGTTTGCTGTCGGTGAAATAGCCTGTGTATCGGTACATGGCGCTAACCGTTTGGGCGGAAACTCCCTACTAGATCTTGTGGTTTTTGGCCGAGCTACCGGATTACACCTTGGTGAAACGCTGGCGGCGGCTGCCGAAGCACGCGACGCCAGCGAGTCTGATATTGAAGCCTCCTTGAGCCGAGTTAATCGCTGGAATAATACCCGCCAAGGTGAAGATCCTGTCCAGATTCGTAAAGACCTGCAAAGCTGTATGCAACGTAATTTCTCGGTATTCCGTGAGGGCGATGCGATGGCCGAGGGGCTAGCAGAGTTAAAAACCATCCGTGAACGTCTACAATCTGCGCGGCTAGATGATACATCGCCTGACTTTAATACCCAGCGAGTAGAGTGTTTAGAGCTAGATAACCTGATGGATACGGCTTATGCCACCGCAGTAGCGGCAAACTTCCGTACAGAAAGCCGGGGAGCACATAGCCGCTTTGATTTTCCTGACAGAGATGACAGTCAGTGGCTATGCCATACCCTGTACAACCCTGTCACTGATACGATGAGTCGCCGTCAGGTCAACATGGAACCGCATTTACGTCCGGCATTTCCACCAAAAGCGCGTACTTATTAAGTTAGGGATAAGGAATTTACTGAATGAACGTTCATTTTTCAGTGTATCGCTATAATCCAGAAACAGATAATGCGCCTTATATGCAGGATCTGACCCTTGAGACAGAAGAGGGGCGCGATATGATGGTACTCGATGCGCTTATTAAGCTAAAAGAGAGCGATCCGACACTGTCATTCCGTCGTTCTTGCCGTGAAGGTGTGTGTGGTTCTGATGGCATCAACATGAATGGTAAAAATGGGTTGGCCTGTATTACACCGCTGTCGGCATTAACGGGATCTTCGCAGGGTAAAGTAGTTATACGCCCTCTGCCTGGATTACCCGTAGTGCGTGATCTGATTGTTGATATGACTCAGTTCTATACACAGTATGAAAAAATCAAACCGTATCTGATTAATGATGGCAAGCAACCGCCAGAGCGTGAATTTATTCAGATGCCTGAAGAGCGTGAACATCTTGACGGGCTGTATGAGTGTATTTTATGCGCTTGCTGCTCTACATCCTGCCCATCATTTTGGTGGAATCCAGATAAATTTGTCGGCCCTGCGGGGTTGTTAGCTGCATATCGTTTTCTGATTGATAGCCGTGACACTGCTACATCGGAACGTTTATCTGAATTAGATGATGCTTTTAGTGTTTTCCGCTGCCATGGCATTATGAATTGCGTTAATGTTTGTCCTAAAGGGTTGAATCCGACAAAAGCTATCGGGCATATTAAATCGATGCTTCTGAGCCGAGCAGTCTAATTGTTCACTTTTTGAATAATTTGTGGCTGAGTTCTGACATTTCACACCCCATTAACGGTATGTTAATGGGGTGTAGAGCAGATACAGCGGCGCGGTGTGAAACACTGATATAAAACACGTTGTAATGCGTGATTAGCGTGATTAGAACGATTAAAGCAATAGTTACATCAAGTAACAGGTACAAACCATAATCAGAATGTTCGGTTTTCCCACCCGAACAGAAGCCACGGCAAAAACAACAAATAATATAAAAGGGATTAAGATGGAAAACGGAGCCATTCAAGACTGGTTAGAATCATCACCTCTGGCCGGAGCTAATCAAACCTATGTTGAGCAGCTCTATGAGGACTACCTGACTGACCCTACAAGTGTAGACGATAATTGGCGTACGGTATTTGACCGTTTACCAATGGTCAATATTACACCTGAGCAGCCTCACTCACGGGTAAGGGATTACTTTCGCCGTTTAGCACAAGACTCCTCGCGTTATAGCGGTTGTGCGGTGACTGATCCTGAAGCTGATGCAAAACAAGTCCGCGTATTGCAGTTGATTAATGCGTTCCGTTTTCGCGGACACCAGCAGGCAAATTTAGATCCGCTCGGTTTGTGGAAACAAGATCCGGTTGCTGATCTTAACCCCGACTTCCACACGCTAAATGCAGAGGATTTCTCGACAAGTTTTAATGTCGGCTCATTTGCGTGCGGACAAGATACCTTGCAACTATCGGCGCTTTATCAAGCGCTGAAAGATACCTACTGCGGACCGATTGGCGCGGAGTATATGCACTCACTAATACTGAAGAGAAGCGTTGGATTCAGCAGCGTTTAGAATCAGTGCAGGGTAAACCAGAATTTACGCCACTTGAGCAGCAGATGTTTTTGGCTGAGCTGACAGCGGCTGAAGGGTTAGAACGCTATATCGGTGCTCGCTTCCCAGGCGCAAAGCGTTTTTCTCTGGAAGGCGGCGATGCGATGATCCCGATGGTTAAAGAGCTGATTCGTGGCGCGGCAAAACACGGTACCCGTGAAATTGTTATGGGTATGGCACACCGCGGCCGTTTGAATATGTTGGTTAACGTTTTGGGTAAAAAACCGGCGGATTTGTTCGATGCATTTGCTGGTAAGCATGATGAAGGCTGGGGAACCGGTGATGTGAAATATCATCAAGGTTTCTCTTCTGACTTTGCAACCGAGCAAGGCTCTGTACATTTAGCGTTGGCATTTAATCCCTCACACCTTGAAATTGTTAACCCCGTTGTGGTGGGTTCAGTTCGCGCCAGACAAGATCGTTTAGGGGATACAGAGGGCAGCACGGTATTGCCGATCACCATTCATGGTGACTCCGCCATTGCTGGGCAAGGGGTAGTACAAGAGACATTTAATATGTCTCAGGCGCGGGGTTATAAAGCGGGTGGTACGATCCGCTTAGTGATTAACAATCAGGTCGGCTTTACCACATCAAACCCGAAAGATACGCGCTCAACACAGTACTGTACTGATATCGCGAAAATGGTGCAGGCACCTATTTTCCATGTCAATGCCGATGATCCTGAAGCGGTTGCGTTTGTCGCCCGTTTAGCACTTGATTACCGTTTTGAATTTAAACGTGATGTGGTGATTGATTTAGTCTGCTATCGCCGTCACGGGCATAACGAAGCTGATGAGCCAAATGCAACTCAGCCTCTGATGTATCAAAAGATTAAAAAGCATCCTACACCACGTAAAATCTATGCTGATCGTTTGATTGAGAAAGGCATTATTTTGCAGGAAGATGCAACTGAAATGGTCAATGGCTATCGTGATGCGCTTGATAAGGGAGACTGCGTTGTTCCTGAATGGCGTCCGATGCAGATGCATTCGGTTGACTGGGCTCCTTATTTGGGGCACGACTGGAATATTGAGTATCAGTCTACGGTTGATCTGACCCGTTTGCAGGAGCTCGGTCGCCGAGTTTGCCAATATCCTGAAAACCATGTGCTGCACCCGCGTGTTGAAAAAATTTATGCTGATCGCAAAGAGATGACCGAAGGCAATCGTCTGCTTGATTGGGGTTTTGCTGAAACGCTGGCATATGCCACTTTGCTGGATGAATCCGTTGATGTGCGTTTATCCGGTCAAGATGCTGGTCGCGGAACGTTTTTCCACCGCCATGCTGTCTTGCATAACCAAAATGATGCCAGTGTGTATGTTCCGTTATCGAATATTCATCATGGTCAGGGGCAATTTGAAGTTTGGGATTCAGTACTCTCTGAGGCTGCAGTACTGGCATTTGAGTACGGCTATGCGACCGCAGAACCAAGCTCTTTGGTTATTTGGGAAGCACAGTTTGGTGATTTTGCTAACGGTGCACAGGTGGTTATTGACCAATTTATCAGCTCAGGTGAGCAAAAGTGGGGCCGCATGTGTGGCGTCACCTTGTTATTGCCGCATGGCTATGAAGGTCAAGGCCCTGAGCACTCCTCAGCCCGTTTAGAACGTTATTTACAATTGTGCGCAGAACAAAATATGCAGGTGTGTGTGCCTTCAACACCGGCCCAGGTTTACCACATGCTGCGCCGTCAATCTGTACGCCCGATGCGTCGTCCGCTCGTGGTTATGTCACCGAAATCGTTATTGCGTCATCCGCTTGCTGTTTCAAGTTTAGAAGAGCTCGCTCATGGTGCATTCCTTCCGGCTATTGGTGAAATTGATGCACTTGATCCGAAAGGGGTCACGCGCGTTGTATTGTGTTCCGGCAAGGTGTATTACGACCTGTTAGAACAACGCCGTAAGAATGAGCAGACTGATGTTGCCATTATGCGGATAGAGCAGCTATACCCTTTCCCTTACGATACTGTGCGTGAACTATTACAACCTTATGCGCATGTGACTGATTATGTGTGGTGTCAGGAAGAGCCGTTAAATCAAGGCGCTTGGTATTGTAGCCAACATAATTTCCGTCAGGTGATCCCTGCCGATGCGACATTGGCGTACGCAGGGCGTCCGGCATCAGCATCACCGGCTGTCGGGTATATGTCTTTGCACACGAAACAACAAAAAGATCTAGTAGAAGATGCCTTGCGCACGGAATAAGAACGTATAACGAAGGATGTTAGATATGAGCAGTATTGATATTTTAGTTCCCGATTTGCCCGAGTCTGTGGCAGATGCCACGATTGCTACCTGGCGTAAAAAACCGGGTGATAGTGTAGAGCGCGATGAAGTTTTAGTTGAAATTGAAACTGATAAAGTGGTGCTAGAAGTTCCCGCAACAGAGAACGGTGTGCTTGATAGCGTGTTAGAAGATGAGGGCGCAACGGTGATTGGCCGTCAACTGATTGGCCGCGTTCGTCCGGTTGCTGTGGCAGGTGAGCCAACATCGGCAAAAGTGTCTGAGCCAGAGTCGACACCGGCACAACGCCATACTGCAGGATTGTCTGAAGAGTCTTCTGATGCATTAAGCCCTGCTGTACGCCGTTTAGTATCAGAGCACAATATTGATCCGGCACAGATCAAAGGTTCAGGGGTGGGTGGTCGCATCACCCGCGAAGATGTCGAGAAATTTGTACAAGATATGCGTAGCTTAAAAGCTACGCCGGCGGTAAGTGCGGTTAGCAATACCAAACCGGTATCTGCACCTGCACCTTTAGCGCATCGCAGTGAAAAACGCGTACCGATGACACGCTTGCGTAAGCGTATTGCTGAGCGTTTGTTAGAGGCGAAAAATACAACGGCAATGTTAACAACGTTTAACGAAGTTAACATGAAACCTATCATGGATTTGCGTAAGCAATACGGCGATGTGTTTGAAAAGCGTCACGGTGTCCGTTTGGGCTTTATGTCTTTCTATGTGAAAGCCGTGGTTGAAGCGTTAAAACGCTTCCCTGAAATTAATGCTTCTATTGATGGTGATGATGTTGTTTATCATAACTATTTTGATATTAGTATGGCCGTTTCTACACCACGTGGATTGGTGACACCGGTGCTGCGTGACGGTGATGTACTCAGTCTGGCGGATATTGAAAAAAGCATTAAAGCGCTGGCAGAAAAAGGACGCGACGGTAAATTAACGGTTGAAGACCTTACCGGTGGTAATTTCACCATTACCAATGGTGGCGTGTTTGGCTCATTAATGTCGACTCCGATTATTAACCCACCACAAAGTGCAATTCTTGGTATGCATGCGATCAAAGACCGCCCAATGGCGGTAAATGGTCAGGTGCAGATTTTACCAATGATGTATCTGGCACTCTCTTATGATCACCGCTTAATTGATGGCCGTGAATCGGTCAGCTTCTTGGTGACAGTAAAAGATCTGCTTGAAGACCCAACCCGACTTTTACTCGATATTTAATCAGAGTAATAAGGCCCGGCAGTCGAAAAAGTCCGGGCTATTTCAAGCAATGACACCCAGGAATAGATCATTAACACGGATAGAACATCATGAATTTGCATGAATATCAGGGTAAACAGTTGTTCGCACAGTATGGCCTACCAGTATCGGAAGGTTATGCGTGCCGTTCTCAGCAGGAAGCTATTGATGCTGCCGATAAAATTGGCGGAGATTGCTGGGTTGTAAAATGTCAGGTACATGCGGGTGGCCGTGGTAAAGCGGGCGGTGTGAAGCTGGCAAAATCAAAAGATGAAATTCGCGCGTTTGCCGATCAGTGGCTGGGTAAAAATTTAGTTACTTATCAGACTGATGCTAAAGGTCAGCCAGTCAATACCATTTTGGTAGAGAGCTGTACTGATATTGCTAAAGAGCTGTATTTAGGCGCAGTGGTCGATCGTGCTACGCGTCGGGTGGTGTTTATGGCATCAACCGAAGGCGGTGTGGATATTGAGACGGTTGCTGCAAAAACACCTGAGCTTATCCACAAAGCCGCACTTGATCCTATTTGTGGGCCTCAACCGTATCAGGGCCGTGAGCTTGCGTTTAAATTAGGCTTAACCGGTGAGCAAATCCGTCAGTTTACCCATATTTTTATGGGGCTAGGTAAGCTGTTTATCGAAAGTGACTTGGCTCTGCTCGAGGTGAACCCACTGGTGATCACCACCGCCGGAAATTTGCACTGCCTTGATGCAAAAATTGTGATCGACTCCAATGCGTTGTATCGCCAACCGGCACTGCGTGCAATGCAAGATCCGTCACAAGAAGATCAGCGTGAAGCACATGCTGCGCAGTGGGAAATCAACTATGTTGCACTTGAGGGCAATATAGGTTGTATGGTTAATGGCGCAGGTTTGGCGATGGGCACCATGGATATCGTTAAACTGCATGGCGGTGCACCGGCTAACTTCTTGGATGTTGGCGGTGGTGCAACGAAAGAGCGTGTGACTGAGGCTTTTAAAATCATCTTATCTGATGAGAATGTGAAAGCGGTACTGGTCAATATTTTTGGCGGAATCGTGCGCTGTGATCTGATTGCTGACGGTATTATTGGTGCTGTGGAAGAAGTCGGTGTCAGTATTCCGGTGGTTGTGCGTTTAGAAGGTAATAATGCGGAGTTAGGTGCGAAAAAACTGGCAGACAGTGGATTAAATATCATTGCTGCAACCAGTTTGACCGATGCTGCTCAGCAAGTTGTTCATGCTGCGGAGGGTAAATAATGTCTATTCTGATTGATAAGAATACCAAGGTTATTTGCCAAGGTTTTACCGGCGGGCAGGGCACGTTTCACTCTGAACAGGCGCTGGCATATGGCACACGTTTAGTCGGTGGTGTTTCACCGGGTAAAGGTGGTTCGTATCACTTAGATTTACCGGTATTTAATACCGTGCGTGATGCAGTCGAAGTGACCGGTGCTACCGCATCAGTGATTTATGTTCCCGCACCATTTTGTAAAGATGCCATTTTAGAAGCCATTGATGCGGGTATTGAACTGATTGTTTGTATCACTGAAGGTATTCCAACGCTGGATATGTTGCAGGTTAAAGTACGCCTTGAGCAGAGCGGTGTGCGGATGATCGGCCCTAACTGTCCGGGGGTGATTACACCGGGTGAGTGTAAGATTGGGATTATGCCAGGCCATATTCATCTTCCCGGACGTGTGGGCATTGTTTCTCGCTCTGGTACGCTGACTTATGAAGCGGTGAAACAGACAACGGATGAAGGTTTTGGCCAGTCTACCTGTGTAGGTATTGGCGGTGATCCGATCCCTGGTTCTACATTTATTGATATTCTGCGACTGTTCCAAGATGATCCAAAAACAGAAGCTATTGTGATGATTGGTGAAATCGGTGGCAGTGCAGAGGAAGAAGCGGCTGCCTTTATTAAGGCGAATGTGACCAAGCCTGTAGTGTCTTATATTGCCGGTGTTACTGCACCAAAAGGTAAACGTATGGGGCATGCGGGTGCGATTATCTCTGGCGGAAAAGGAACTGCAGATGAGAAATTTGCAGCACTTGAAGATGCCGGCGTTAAAACAGTACGTTCATTGGCCGATATCGGTGCTGCATTGCGTGAAGTTACTGGCTGGTAAGCGCGGAATGAAACTCGCTCGGTAATGAAATTTAATAGTACAGTGACTGAGTGAAGTAGTTTCCAAAATATGTGCCTATAAAAACGCCTCTTTAAAGAGGCGTTTTTTGTTTTATGCTTTTTGTGTTTTACATAAGCTGAGTATAAACAACGCTGCAGAGCAGATAACAACCGAAGGCCCTGCCGGTGTATCATATTCCCATGAGAGCAGTAAACCACCGGTAACGGATAACATACCAAATAATGTGGCAAAACTGGCCATTTGTTCTGGTGTACGCGAGAACCGGCGTGCTGTTGCTGCGGGGATAATCAGTAACGAGGTGATTATCAGCGCGCCTACAAACTTCATTGCTAATCCGATAGTAATTGCGGTTGTCAGCATCAGTAACAGCCGCATTTTATTTAGGTTAATACCATCAACATAGGCCAGTTCGGGGTTAATGGTGACAGAAAGCAGAGCATCCCATTGCCAGCGAAGTACCGCAAGCACAGCCAGTGAGCCAATACAGATCCAGCTGATATCTCCCCACGTGATGGCGAGCAGATCGCCAAACAGATAGGCCATTAAATCAACACGAACATCGCTCATCAGGCTGACGGTAACAAGACCTAACGATAAACTACTGTGCGCTAAAATGC
>CAMTGL010000037.1 GCA_947071955.1 uncultured Plesiomonas sp. | reverse complement strand
GGTGAAACACTCATCGGCGGCGCTTTTTTATGGTCAAGTATTCACGCTTAACGCTTAAACTGGCACTACTGATAAACAATGCCCAGTTATATTGCCAAACCCGACCAGAAAAGATGGCTATCAGAAGTTATATTTTACGCTGTAGATCAGACCATCTTGGTATGCAGCACTGCCTAGCTTTTTGTCTGCATAACGGTACTGAATACCGGTGGTGATGCTTGGTGTTGCATTCCACCACAGTGCAACGGCACCGTTTAGGCCCTCTTTACCACCGTTGCCGTAATCGGCATCACGCGCAAATTCGTATTCGTTCCAGTTGGTGATGCTGAACTTTTGATCGGCAACCACGAAGTCATAACCGGCAACCCAACCAAACATATAACCGTTGTTACCATCAAAGAAGGTGTTGTTGGTGTAGTTTGCTGCTAGGAATGGTTTTGCCCAGAAGCTGCCCACATTAAAGTTGTAACCGATACCGTAGATGAAGTTTTGTTCGTTAAAACCATCAGAGTGAGTATCGTAGAAGTGACCGTACAGGTTAAAGCCGCTATCACCTAAGTAGTAGCGTACTGTGCCTTTTGCTGCGATACGCAGGCTGCGGCCATCTTCACGGTCATAGCTGTGAGTTGGGTTTTCCAGATCAAAAAAACCGTACACTTCACCCCAGTTGTAACCTGCGCCACCTTCAAGTTCTAAATACGGAAAGTCTTTCTTACCGCTTTCATCGGTAGTACGGCTGCTCCAATCCAGATAGTTAGCACTAACATTGGCAAAGCTGTAAATAGGCTCAGCGTTAGCAGAAACCGATGCCATAACAGCGAGAGCAGATAAACCAGCAAGACTTTTGCGCATGAGAACCTCAGTTAAACAACCCGTGGGTATAAAAATGTGGCAGCAGCTAGGCTGCAAAACGGTGCACATAATAAAAGCCCTTCCTGCAAGAGGGAAGGGCTTAAGTGATGTTCATCGCGATTTTTGTGATGGCTTGCGCAATCGATAACGTTATTTGTGATTCAAGTCACTTTATCTCGCGCTGTTTTTTGTACAGCGTAAGCGCTATGAGTCAGTACTGTGTGCTGACTAATACCGAGCCTCATCTTGTTTATTCGGGTTGCTGTTTTGGTTGTGATTCAGGATCACGGGTCAACGCTGAAAAACGTTTACCTACATAAATCAGTAGCAATAAACCGGGGATCACCATCAGCGAGGTGCAGATAAAAAACAGTGACCAGTTACCGTGCAGGCGGTCAACCATTTCACCGCTAAACGAAGAGAGCGTGGTGCGGCCCAAATTCCCTAGCGATGAAAGCAGCGCATATTGGGTGGCTGAAAATGCTCGCCCACTGAGCCAGCTAAGGAAAGAGACAAATGCAACCGATGAGAATGCACTGGTAAAGTTATCGACAATAATGGTGGCAGCAAACAGGTGCTCATTCGGGCCGACGGCCGCAATCCAAGCAAACATCAGGTTACTGCCAGCCATCGCGATGCCGCCAATCAGCAGACCCCGTACAATACCAAACCGAACATTCAGCGCACTGCCCATCAAAGTAAAGACTACCATGGCAAACCAGCCAATCAGTTTTGAATAGTGGGCAATCTGTTCGTTGCTAAAACCGATCTCTTTATAGAAAGTGATCGACATCCGGCCAAGGAATGCTTCACCAATTTTAAACAAGAAGACAAAACTGATAATAGACAGCGCTATTGACGTACCGTTGCGGCGGAAAAACTCGGCAAAGGGCTCAATCACAGTGACCGCAAGCCACGTAATAATCCGGTTGTTGTGCAGATGTTTTGCATACTGCAGTTCAGCTTCTGCCTGCAGGTGTTCGCGGCCAGTTTCTGGTTCAGGGGCCAGCAATACACCACAGATCCACAAAAGGCTGATAGCCGCCATTCCCAGATACACATGTTGCCAACCGTAGCGGTCGGCATAACTGAATGCGAGATAGCCCGGCAGTGAGTAGCCGGTCCACCACCCGATGACCGCCATGGCTGAGCCTTGTGGCAGTAGTGCTTTGTCACGGTACAGGGTATCAATCCGGTAGGCATCAATGGCGATATCTTGTGTTGATGATGCCACGGCAATGGTGAAGGCAAGAACGGCTGTCCATAACAGCGAGTTAGCCGGATTTGTAAACGCAATACCCACGGTCGCCAGCAGAATAAAAACCTGCATCAGACAGATCCAGCTGCGGCGCTGTCCGAGTCTGGCGTGAAGAAAGGGTAACTTTACGCGGTCAATCAGCGGTGCCCACATAAAGTGAATGGCATACACCACAAAAATTGAGCCAAAAAAACCGATTGTTGAACGCGAGATCCCCGCATCTTGCAGCCATCCGCTCATGCTTGAGCCAATCAGTACCCACGGAAAACCGCTGGCGCAGCCCAGAAGAAAAATCCAGAGTAGCCGGATATCGGCATAGCTTTTCAGCATATTTCGCAGGCTTGAGGCGGATGATGGCATACAGAGGGTACTCTCTTTAACTTTGTGTCAGTCAAAACAGTGCTAAATGCGAATAGTTAGCAATAAAGCAGACGCTCAGGACTATAAGTGATGATTTGTCTGAAAGGCTAGCACTATTGGGCCAAAGAGTGAAAGCTAAGGTTTTTAGCGTATTTAAATGATAGAGCCTGTTTTTATTTCTTACGGCAGATTTTACAGGGCGGCATTACCCTGCTTTCTGGCATTTACATGCATGCCAGAATGGATACAGAATGAGTGCTAAATAGTATTAAATACAGAGAAGTTGTGAGCCATTTACCGTTTTGTGGATCAGGGGCGAATGCCCCTGATGGCCGAAGGAAGTGGGGCTTGCTCACTTAATGTTGCAATACAAGCTTGCAGCCGTGTTCGTAAGAAACGGTTACCACGTAGGCTGATTAGGGGGGTTGCTTCCAGCAGCGCCATGGCATACCAGAACGCATGTTCACTGGCAGTCAGCGGTGCATCTTCATTGTAGTTATCTGCCCACCAGTGGTGCAGAATATCATCACAAAAAAGCTGCAATTTATCCGGTTCAGCGCAGCCGAGCAGAATTAACCGCAACTGGTTGGCAAGCGCGTCACGGTACAACAGACTAAATGCATCAGCAGAGGCCGGCATAATAACTCCTTTTTCTTTCGGAAAATGCTTTCTGAAAAAAGTAACCAGAGCTAAAAAATCTGAGCATCACAATTGGCCTGCTCTGCTGACAGAATTAGCGCGTTACGCTCACTTTTTCAATGATAATCGGTGTTTCAGGAACATCAGCCATACCGCCTTTACGGGTGGTGCTGACGGCGGCAATTTTCTCAACAACGTCCATACCTTTTACCACCTCACCAAATACAGCATAACCTGGGCGGCCGGGTACATTATCCAGCATCGTGTTGTTGCTAACGTTGATAAAGAACTGGCGCGTTGCCGAGTCAGGATCTGATGTTCTGGCCATCGCAATGCTGCCATAACGGTTGGAGAGTTTGTTATCCGACTCGTTAACCACCGGCACGTAGGTTGGGCGAGGGAGTAACTCCGCATCCATACCACCGCCTTGGATCATAAATCCGGCAATGACACGGTGAAACTGTGTGCCGGCATAGCTGCCATCATCGGCATAGCGCAAAAAGTTGGCGACTGTCTTAGGCGCGGCTTTTTCATTCAAATCGATCACAATTTCACCCTGATTGGTTGTCAGTGTGACCGTGGGAACTGCCCATGCAGTGCCAGCCCAACAAGCCAGCAGCAAAATAAGTTTTTTCATCGTAATTGTTATCCTGTTTTTGCTTTTTTGCCCTATTTAGTCGGCATAGGGCAGGGGGAATAGGTCAATAATGCGGGCTGAATCGCGTAAATTACGCACTTTGCCGGATATATGTATTGATACTGTCATCTTGAGCCATATCAGTGATCACTGAGGTCAGCACTTCATTAATGGCTTTGCTGATATCCTCATTTTTTGCACCTAGCGGGCCTTGTACGGTGTAGCTGGCGCGAAACTCTTTAATCATCTCGCCCTTACTGGTGCGGGTGATGACTTTGACTTTAGCCTTGGTGGTGATGTTGTGGCGTAAGTTGCCCTCTTGCACATCGGCATACACTTCAACGGGAATGATTTGCAACGAAGCTTTGCCGTTATCGCCCAGCATATAGCCGCGCTTTTGCATCTGCTTTTCTAGCGTCTCTTGCAGTAGGAAGCGGATATCACGCGAAGCATACAGCGGCTCCGGCTTTCCTTCAGAGCGTCGAACCATCGCCAGATAAGGCTGTGGGCGCTGATCAGAACTGCTGACCGAAATGGTCGCGCCCATCAGTGTCGGGTCTTGTTGTGGTAGAGTAATCGGCGGGTTAACGGCAATAGAGTTGGTTGGTTGGTTGATACAACCGGCCAGCGTTGCTACTGCAATCAGGGGAAGAATAACCTTTTTTAGCATTTTCATACTGCGCAAATCCTTAGCGTAAAGATAACGTAAAACCAATTCTGCATCATAAACAACCGTTTCTGCAGGGAAAAGAGCGTAGAGAGATTAATTTTACCTGTGGGGGGAGAGGGGCGTGGTTCTGCGTACAAAGTCGCTCTTTTGCTTTGATAGAATACTGCTGTTTGTCATCTGATTACGGCTGAGCGTATCGCGTAGGTTAAGGTGCTGAATCCTGCTATTCTGCTGTTTATTGCGCCAATTGCAGCATGCATGCCGAGGTTTGTTATTATCACGCGTTATCATATCATTAGCGTATTTTTTACCGCAGAAAGCCTATTTTAAAAGGGATCTCACTATGATGTATGATCAGATTGTTGCCAAACTTACCGCAGCATTTTCCCCCGCATTTTTACAGGTAACAAACGAAAGTCATCAGCACAATGTGCCAGCGGGTTCAGAAAGCCATTTTAAGGTGGTTATCGCCTGCGTACAGTTTGAAGGCCAGCGTTTACTCACCCGTCACCGTGCAGTCAATGCGGTGTTAGCCGATGAGCTAGCGAACCATATTCATGCCTTAGCCTTGCATACATATACTCTGGAAGAGTGGCAAAAGGCAGCAGAAAATGTTCCGCAGTCACCTGCATGTCGCGGAGGCAGTTTGGCCGATCGCGCTGAGAAGCCGTAATATTACAGTGAAATACGGCAGTTAAGTGCTGTTTGTTTTTATCCCCCTATATGCAAGTTTTTATCCTGCCTAAAGCGCTCAATAGTGTGGTGAGCGCTGTTAAGATTAATATGACAGCATGTTAATAACTATCTACCTGTAAATTCAGAGAAAATGACACTAATTTGTTTTGTTAAATTTGCGTTTTATTTTATGTATTGCTAAATATTTCATCTATTATTTTTTGTATGATAATAAATCAGTGCTTTTAATGTTTGCAGGTTGAGGTGTTGATCACATTATTGAATATTAGTCACTCTAAACCCCTATTTTTACCTCAATTTTGTGCCATTTAGAGCAGAGTTAACCACTTTCAGAATGGCATCAAGGGAGGCAAAAATGCTAAAATGTGCCCCTTGTAATAGGTTTACATCTGTTACGGCTGTAGCGAAAGTTTTAAAGAGTTCAACAGCGGGAGCTGCGGTGAGCTAACTGTGAAATGGCTGGATGATTTTTGCGAAATAGCTTAGATAAACCCCAATTCCCTACAGGCTCGGGTGAAGGACGTCAGGATGTCGTTTCTTGCTCGGACAAATCTTTCTTTCCTTCCCGATAAAGTAGTGCTAGTGAATATGATTACAATTACAAAGGGTCTGGATCTCCCTGTTGCGGGTGTACCGACGCAAGTAATCCATGATGGTCCGACCATCAACCAAGTTGCTACGCTAGGCGAAGAGTACATTGGTATGCGCCCTACCATGCATGTGCATGAAGGGGATGTGGTAAAAAAAGGTCAGGTTCTGTTTGAAGACAAAAAGAACTTAGGCGTGAAATTTACTGCTCCTGCCAGTGGAACCGTGGTTGCTGTTAACCGTGGCGCTAAGCGTGTTCTTCAATCTGTTGTGATTGCCGTTGAAGGCAATGAGCAGGTCACTTTTACTCAATACCCGATTGAGCAACTGAGCTCGCTGGATCGCCAGCAAGTAAAAGATAACTTGATCGCGTCTGGTCTGTGGACTGCACTGCGTACTCGCCCGTTCAGTAAAGCACCGGCAGTAGACAGTGAAGCCGTAGCCATTTTTGTTACGGCAATGGATACCAATCCATTGGCGGCCAACCCTGAAGTGGTGATCAACGAGCAAGCCGAAGCCTTTGTGCACGGCCTGACTGTACTGACACGCCTGACTGACGGCAAAGTGCACCTGTGCAAAGCACCGGGCGCAAAAATTCCGTTTACAACGGATGCTCAGGTTGTGATTACCGAGTTTGCAGGCCCTCATCCGGCCGGTTTAGCGGGTACGCATATTCACTTCCTTGAGCCTGTCAGCCTGAATAAAACCGTGTGGAGCATCGGCTACCAAGATGTGATCGCTGTCGGTAAGCTGTTCACCACCGGTGAATTGCACACTGATCGTGTGATTGCACTGGCTGGCCCGCAGGTGAAAAACCCGCGTTTGCTGCGTACCTGTATCGGTGCAAGTGTTGATCAGCTGATCAAGGGTGAGCTGAACGACGGTGATAACCGTGTGATCTCCGGTTCTGTACTGAACGGGACGATTGCCGCAGGTCCACACGCCTTTTTAGGCCGTTTCCACAATCAGATCTCTGTATTGCTGGAAGGGCGCGAAAAAGAGTTCATGGGCTGGCTGGTACCGGGTATCAATAAATACTCCGCGACTCGCACAACATTGGCACATCTGTTCAAAAAGCATCTGTTCAAGTTCACCACGGCAACGCAGGGCAGTGAACGCTCTATGGTTCCGATTGGTAGCTATGAGCGCATTATGCCGCTGGACATTCTGCCAACGCTGTTGCTGCGTGATCTGATCGTGGGTGATACCGATGGTGCTCAGACACTGGGTTGCTTAGAGCTAGATGAAGAAGATTTGGCGCTGTGTACCTTTGTGTGTCCTGGCAAGTATGAATATGCCCCAATCTTGCGCGATGTACTGACCAAGATTGAGAAGGAAGGTTAATCGAGATGGGTTTGAAACACGCTCTTGAAAAGCTCGAACATCATTTTGAGCCTGGCGGCAAGTTCGAAAAGTTCTATGCCGTATATGAAGCTGTTGCCACCATTTTCTATACGCCGGGTACGGTAACTCGTACTTCTGCCCACGTTCGTGACGGGGTAGATTTGAAGCGTATTATGATCATGGTATGGGTTGCTGTTTTCCCTGCCCTGTTTTGGGGTCTGTATAATGCCGGTGCACAAGCGATTTTAGCGCTGAACCACCTGCACGGTGCAGAACAATTAGCACAAGTGGTTGCGGCTGACTGGCACTACTCACTGGTGGAATTGCTGGGCGGTTCAATGACCGCTGCGGATGCGGGCTGGGGCAGTAAAATGCTACTGGGCGCAACCTACTTCCTGCCAATTTTTGCTGTGGTGTTTGCTGTTGGTGCAACATGGGAAGTGCTGTTTGCGATTGTTCGCGGGCACGAAGTTAACGAAGGCTTCTTCGTTACCTCTATCCTGTTTGCGCTGATTGTTCCGCCAACACTGCCATTGTGGCAGGCTGCATTGGGTATCAGTTTCGGTGTGGTTGTTGCCAAAGAGATCTTTGGTGGTACTGGCCGTAACTTTTTAAACCCTGCTCTGGCTGGCCGAGCATTCCTGTTCTTTGCCTATCCTGCGCAAATTTCAGGGGATTTGGTCTGGACAGCCGCTGATGGTTTCTCTGGTGCAACGGCTCTGTCTCAGTGGGCAAGTGGTGGTCAAGGTGGCCTGATCCACAATGCAACAGGGCAGGCAATCACATGGTTTGATGCTTTCCTTGGTAATATTCCAGGTTCTATCGGTGAAGTTTCAACCCTGATGATCCTGCTGGGTGCAGCATTCCTGATTTATATCCGTGTGGCCTCATGGCGCATCATTGCCGGTGTCATGATCGGTATGGTGGTCTCTTCTACGCTGTTTAACCTGATAGGTTCTGCCACTAACCCAATGTTCGCGATGCCGTGGTACTGGCATCTGGTACTGGGTGGTTTTGCGTTCGGTATGGCATTTATGGCCACAGACCCGGTTTCTGCCTCTTTTACCGATAAAGGTAAGTGGTGGTACGGTGCGCTGATCGGCGTGATGGCGGTACTGGTTCGAGTGGTTAACCCAGCGTACCCAGAAGGTATGATGTTGGCTATTCTGTTTGCTAACCTGTTTGCCCCGATTTTTGACTATCTGGTGGTACAAGCAAACATTAAGCGGAGGAATGCGCGTAATGGCTAAGAGTAACGATAGCATTGCCAAAACGCTGCTGGTGGTTATTTCCCTCAGCTTGGTGTGCTCCATTATTGTTGCCGGTTCTGCTGTAGGCTTAAAAGCTACACAAATCGAGCAAAAACAGCTAGATAAGCAACGCAATATTTTATCTGTTGCTGGCTTGCTGACCCCTAACGTGAATGTAAAAGAGACCTTTACCCAGTTTATCGAACCGCGTTTGGTTGATCTGGCTACGGGTAGCTTTGTTGAGGGTGATGCCGCTACTTTTGATCAGCGTGCGGCGGATAAAGATCCAAAGCAAAGCATCAGTATTCCAGCCGATCAAGACAAGGCGAAGATTAAGCGCCGTGCCAATGTCTCTGCTGTGTATCTGGTGAAAAATGCTGAAGGTAAAGTGACTGAAGTGGTTCTGCCAGTACACGGTACCGGTTTGTGGTCAATGATGTACGCTTTTCTGGCTGTTGAAACTGACGGCAATACCGTAAAAGGCATCACCTACTATGACCAAGGGGAAACTCCGGGTCTGGGCGGCGAAATTGAAAACCCGAACTGGCGTAAGCTGTGGGTAGGCAAGAAGCTGTTTGATGTTGACGGTAAGCCGGCAATTCACATTGTCAAAGGGGCAGCACTGCCAAACGATCCGTATGCGATTGATGGCTTATCTGGTGCAACCCTGACCGGTAACGGCGTGCAAAACACGTTTGACTATTGGTTAAGCGCCAACGGCTATGGTCCGTTCCTGACCAAAGTACGCGCTGGAGAGTTGAACAATGGTTGATAACAAAGAAATGAAAAAGCTGCTGGTCGGCCCGATCATGGACAACAACCCAATTGCACTGCAAATTCTGGGTATCTGTTCTGCATTGGCTGTGACCACCAAGATGGAAACTGCGTTTGTGATGACGCTGGCCGTAACCGTGGTTACTGCATTCTCCAACTTGTTTATCTCATTGATCCGTCATCACATTCCGAACAGTGTCCGTATTATCGTGCAAATGGCGATTATCGCATCACTGGTTATCGTGGTCGATCAGGTGCTAAAAGCATATGCCTATGAGATCTCCAAGCAGCTGTCGGTATTCGTTGGTTTGATTATCACCAACTGTATCGTAATGGGCCGTGCGGAAGCGTATGCGATGAAGTCTCCGCCAATGGAAAGCTTCATGGACGGTATCGGTAATGGTTTAGGTTACGGCGCTATCTTGCTGGCGGTTGCCTTTATCCGTGAGCTGATCGGTTCAGGTAAACTGTTTGGTATGCCGGTATTGCCACTGATTCAAGATGGCGGCTGGTATCAGAGTAACGGCCTGTTCCTGCTGGCACCGAGTGCGTTCTTCATCATTGGTGGCCTGATTTGGGCAATCCGTACTTATAAGCCTGAACAGAACGAGAAGGAATAACGACAGATGGAACATTATATCAGTCTGTTTGTTCGCTCTATTTTCATTGAAAATATGGCGCTGGGCTTCTTCTTGGGGATGTGTACCTTCTTGGCCGTATCCAAGAAAGTAGCAACCTCATTTGGTCTGGGTATTGCGGTAACTGTTGTACTGGGTATTGCCGTTCCGGTTAACAACTTAGTCTTTAACCTGATCCTGAAAGACGGTGCACTGGTTGCAGGCGTTGATCTGACCTTCTTGAGCTTTATCACCTTTATCGGTGTTATCGCTGCACTGGTACAGATTCTGGAAATGGTGCTGGATAAGTTCTTCCCACCTTTATACAACGCGCTGGGCATTTTCCTGCCGCTGATCACCGTAAACTGTGCGATCTTCGGTGGCGTGTCGTTTATGGTGCAACGTGACTACAACTTCACAGAGTCGATTGTGTATGGTGTAGGCTCCGGTATCGGTTGGATGCTGGCTATCGTGGCACTGGCAGGTCTGCGTGAGAAGATGAAGTACTCCGACGTACCAAAAGGTCTGCGTGGTTTAGGTATTACCTTTATCACCGTGGGTCTGATGGCGCTGGGCTTTATGTCTTTCTCCGGTATCCAGTTGTAATCAGGGCGTAGTAGGAACATACGATGGAAATTATTCTTGGCGTAGTCATGTTCACCCTGATCCTGCTGGCGTTGGTTCTGGTAATTTTATTTGCCAAATCCAAGCTGGTAAGCTCTGGTGACATTACGATTGAAATTAACGGTGATCCAAACCTGACCATTAAAACCCAAGCTGGCGGTAAGCTGCTGGGTGCTTTGGCCGGTAACGGGATCTTCGTCTCTTCCGCCTGTGGCGGCGGTGGCTCTTGCGGCCAGTGCCACGCCAAAGTATTGGAAGGTGGTGGCGATGTGCTGCCAACTGAACTTTCTCACATCACCAAGCGCGATGCAGCCCAAGGTTGCCGTTTAGCGTGTCAGGTGAACGTGAAAGAGAACATGAAAATCGAATTGCCAGAAGAGATCTTTGGCGTGAAGAAGTGGGAATGTGAAGTTATCTCTAACGATAACGTTGCCACTTTCATCAAAGAGCTGGTGATTGCGATTCCGGAAGGGGAAGAAGTGCCTTTCCGTGCCGGTGGTTATATCCAGATTGAAGCGCCTGCGCATCACATCAAGTATGCTGATTTTGATGTGCCGCAGGAGTACCGCGAAGATTGGGATAAATACAACCTGTTCCGCTATGAGTCTGTGGTTAAAGAGCCGATTATTCGTGCTTACTCGATGGCGAGCTATCCGGAAGAGAAAAGCATCATCATGCTGAACGTGCGTATCGCTACGCCACCGCCAAGCAACCCTGATGCACCTCCGGGTCAGATGTCTTCTTTCATCTGGTCATTGAAAAAGGGTGATAAAGTCACTATTTCTGGTCCATTTGGTGAGTTCTTCGCCAAAGAAACCGAAAATGAGATGGTCTTTATCGGTGGTGGTGCGGGTATGGCTCCAATGCGCTCCCACATTTTCGACCAGCTTAAGCGTTTGAAATCAAAGCGTAAGATGACCTACTGGTACGGTGCGCGTTCTAAGCGTGAAATGTTCTATGTTGAAGATTTCGACATGCTCGCGGCTGAAAACCCGAACTTTACTTGGAACGTTGCGTTGTCAGATCCGTTACCGGAAGATAACTGGACAGGTTATACTGGCTTCATTCACAACGTAATTTATGAAAATTACCTGCGTGATCATGAAGCACCGGAAGACTGCGAATACTACATGTGCGGCCCGCCGATGATGAATGCTGCGGTCATCAAAATGCTCAAAGATCTGGGCGTTGAAGATGAAAACATTTTGCTGGATGACTTTGGTGGTTGATTCACTGACATGTTAGTAAAAACTAAGCAATGGCTAGCCCTGGTCGGGCTGGCCTTTTTTCTAAGTGGGTGTAATGACAGCGCGTCAAACGAGCAAGTCAACCTGCAAGGCCAAACGATGGGTACGTACTACTCCATCAAATACTTAAATCAAAAAGATTTACCGGCGCAAGATGCAGTTCAAGCTGAAATTGATAAGCGTCTTGAGCTGGTCAACGATCAGATGTCGACTTATCGTCCAACCTCTGAATTGAGCCGCTTTAACAGCAGCACCGCGGTAAATACCCCGTTTGCAGTTTCTGCTGATACGGCCAAAGTGGTGCGTGAGGCGCTGCGTATTAATCAGGTGACGCACGGCGCGTTAGATGTCACGGTTGGGCCGTTGGTTAACCTGTGGGGCTTTGGTCCAGAAGGCCGGCCGGATAAAGTACCGTCAGATGACGAGCTGGCCAAACGCCGCGCCCGTATTGGTATTCAATATCTGTCGGTACAGGGCGATGCTCTGGT
>CAMTGL010000036.1 GCA_947071955.1 uncultured Plesiomonas sp. | reverse complement strand
GTACAAGATCGCGACAATGGCAGCGTCACCGCCGCCGATCTCAGCATTGTCAGTGCCCGTCAGCCCACCGCTGAAGAGCTACGTGATGCCCTGTTCTGCTGGAAAGTGGCTAAATATGTCAAATCCAACGCCATTGTCTACGCCAAAGGCGACATGACCATCGGCGTTGGTGCCGGACAAATGAGCCGCGTCTACTCAGCCAAAATCGCTGGCATTAAAGCCGCTGATGAAGGTCTAGAAGTGCAAGGCTGCGTCATGGCATCCGATGCCTTCTTCCCGTTCCGTGATGGTATCGATGCCGCAGCGCAAGCCGGCGTCACCTGCGTGATCCAACCGGGTGGTTCTATTCGTGATGATGAAGTCATTCAGGCCGCCAACGAGCACGGCATGGCCATGATCTTCACCCACATGCGCCACTTCCGCCACTGATCCACCACCGTCTCTATTTCCTTTTCGGGGAGCGCTTACTCCCCGAAAAACGGGTACACAACCCATACAACACCCGCGCCGTCAGATCCTCGCAATACGGCTGATCGCGCGTAATACCCAATTTATCGCTCATACGCTGGAGTCTCCCGCATGCAGATCCTGATTATCGGTAACGGTGGCCGTGAACATGCACTGGCATGGAAAGCCGTACAATCCCCCCTTGTTACCCGCGTATTTGTTGCACCCGGCAATGCCGGCACTGCCCTTGAACCGGGCGTAGAGAATATCGCCATCTCCGCTACCGACATTCATGCACTGGCCAAGTTTGCGCAGCAACAGCAAATTGCACTGACCATTGTCGGCCCCGAAGCCCCACTGGTTAAAGGGGTGGTCGATCACTTCCGCGCCCATGACCTCCCTATTTTTGGCCCGACACAAGCCGCCGCACAGCTTGAAGGCTCCAAAGCCTTCACCAAAGATTTTCTCGCCCGTCATCAGATCCCAACCGCTGAATACCAAAACTTCACTGAACTAGCGCCGGCACTGGCCTACATCCGAGAAAAAGGTGCGCCGATTGTCATCAAAGCCGACGGGCTGGCTGCCGGTAAAGGGGTCATTGTCGCCATGACACTCGCCGAAGCTGAAGCTGCCGCACAAGATATGCTAGCCGGCAATGCCTTTGGTGATGCTGGGCATCGCATCGTTGTCGAAGAGTTTTTAGATGGTGAAGAAGCCAGCTTTATTGTCATGGTCGATGGCCAGCATGTATTGCCAATGGCCACCAGCCAAGATCATAAGCGTATCGGGGATAACGACTCAGGGCCAAATACCGGCGGAATGGGAGCGTACTCACCCGCACCAGTGGTTACTGATGCCATTCACCAGCGCGTCATGGAAGAGGTTATTTGGCCAACTGTACGCGGCATGGCCGCCGAAGGTAACATCTACACCGGTTTTCTGTATGCCGGCCTAATGATCATGGCCGATGGCACACCGAAAGTGATTGAGTACAACTGCCGCTTTGGTGATCCTGAAACACAACCGATTATGATGCGCCTGCAATCTGATCTGGTTGCACTCTGTCTGGCCGCCGTCAACGGGCAACTCGACCAATGCCACTCCAAATGGGATCCTCGTCCAGCACTCGGCGTAGTATTAGCCGCCGGTGGCTATCCGAATGATTACCGTCAGGGCGATGTGATCAGTGGTCTATCTGCCCCTCACTCGGCTGACAGCAAAGTTTTTCATGCCGGCACCACGCTAGACCAGCGCAGCCAACCTGCAACCGTGCACACCCAAGGTGGGCGCGTACTGTGTGTTACGGCACTTGGCCACAGCGTTGCACAAGCACAACAGTGTGCTTATCAGCATATTCAGCACATTAGCTGGCCGGATATGTACTGCCGCCATGACATCGGCTACCGCGCCATTGCCCGTGAACAGCAGGGCGAGTCTGCAAAAAGTTGCTGTTAAAAATGATACAATAAAAAAATGTGTTTTTAGATCGTATCAGCATATGGTTTTATCGCTGTAATAAAAAATACGTTAACGTAAGCGTAAACATTGTCATATTTAAACACAGTGGTCGCTAAATAATCTCCGTTTGTCACACACTGAAGATTAATCACACCCGATAAAACCCAGTGACACCGGAATAACAACCGGTGTCACATCAAGCCTAAAAACTCACTGCACAATCTTAGTCTATATCACCAAAGCCGTACTCAAAAAAATATAACCATTACGTCAACGTAAAGTATGAAAAACACCTAATCTCTGCCACTATTTTTCAACAAAAGCTTCGTTACTCTGAAATAGAATGCACATATAAATCGAGTTACTGTGTGATGCGAAGTGATTTTCACATCATGAACAGAAGTGCGTTATTCACAAGGAGCTGAGAAATATGAGTACGGAAATTTTTAAAACTTTTGCCGATCAAGCACAGAACTTTTATGCGCCGGTATACAAATACAACCAACTGTTCACCAGCAGCCTAGAGCAAATCAACAAGCTGCAACTGGCCGCAGCGAAAACCTACTCAGAGCTGAGCCTTGAGCAGATCAAAGCAGTCAGTGATATCAAAGACCCACAATCTCTGGTTGCGTTTGGCAACAAACAGCTGGAAATGGTGAACAAACTGTCTAAACAAATGCTCGACGACACCCAAAAGCTGACCTCAATGAGCGAAGGCTTCAAAAAAGAGCTGGAAACCCTGAGCAAAGATAACTTGGCTAACCTGCAAGTTAACAACGCAAAATAAACCGGCAACCCGACACGCCTACGGGCGTGTCATTCTTTGATGATGGTGTTACAGGGAGAAAGCCATGGCTTCTGCAAATCAGTTCAACGACGCGCTGGATGCGCTGGCTGATCTGAACCGTAAGCTGGTTGAGCTGTACCTGTCGCGTTCCACGGCTCAAGGTCCGCTCAGTCAGGTATTGATGCAGACCAACATGAACGATGCAAATCGCTTCTTTGAGCATGCACTTGAACAGCCTAACTCGCTTTTAGAGCAGCAAATCAAGTGGTGGCAGCAACAACTTCAACTTTCACAACATGCCGTATTGCGCATGTTCGGTCAGCCAAGTGAACCTGTGATTACTCCCGATCGGAGTGATCGCCGCTTTACCTCCGATGAATGGCAGCAAAACGTGATGTTTGATTACCTCAAACAATCCTACCTGCTGACCACTAAAAATATTCTCGATAGCATCAATCAGCTTGAAACGCTTGATGAAGAGACTCGCAAACGGCTTGAGTTTTTCACTCGCCAATACTTATCGGCGGCCTCACCAAGCAACTATTTACTGAGTAACCCTGAGCTATTAAAAGCCACCATTGACGATAACGGCCAAAATCTGGTCAAAGGGATGACCCTGTTCGTTGAGGATATGGAAAAAAGCGCAGACACACTCAATATTCGGATGACAGATCAAAACTCATTCCGACCGGGCGAAAATATTGCCGTTACCCCAGGTAAAGTTATTTTCCGCAACGCACTGTTTGAGCTGATTCAATACACCCCAACCACCAGCGAGGTACTGCAAAGACCGCTGCTGATTGTGCCGCCGTTTATCAATAAATACTATATTCTGGATCTGCAAGCCCAGAACTCATTTGTACGCTGGGCCGTTGCACAGGGCCACACCGTATTTATGATGTCATGGGTTAACGCGACCCCTGAACATAACCAAATTAACTTTGAAGATTATGTTGTCGATGGCGTACTGGCTGCACTTGATGCCATTGAAATCGCTACCGGTGAAAAAGAGGTCAACGGGATAGGTTACTGCATCGGCGGAACGCTGCTCAGTATCACCATGGCCTATCTAGCAACCCGTCGGATGAAGCAACGTATCCGAACCGGTACGCTGTTTACTACACTGCTTGATTTTGCCAAACCCGGTGATATCGGTGTGTTCATCAATGAAGAGTCTGTCTCTGCATTGGAAACGCAAAACAAAATCAAAGGCTATATGGATGGCCGCCAAATTGCTGCCTCTTTTAGCTTGCTGCGTGAAAATTCCCTGTACTGGAACTACTTCGTCGACAATTACCTGAAAGGTAAAAGTCCGATGGCTTTTGATCTTCTGTACTGGAATTGCGATAGCACTAACGTTCCGGGTGCCTGCCACAGCTTCCTGCTGCGTGAATGCTACCTTGAGAACAAACTGATCACCCCAGGTGGCATCTCCATTCGTGGTACTGCCATTGATCTGAGCAAGATCAAACTGCCACTGTATTTCCTTTCCGCTGCCGAAGATCATATCGCCTTGTGGGATGCTACCTACGATGGCGCGAAAACTATCGGCAAAGATAATAACCACGTGACCTTTGTGCTGGGTGAATCCGGCCATATTGCCGGTGTTGTCAATCCACCGGAGAAAGGGAAATATGGTTATTGGGTCAACAGTGATACCAGCTTCTTCCCAACCGAACATCAGGCGTGGCTCAATGCTGCCGAGCATCACAAAGGCTCATGGTGGACACACTGGCAGCAGTGGATTGTCAGCCATATTCCGGAAGGCTCAAAATCAGTTGCCGCACGTGAACCTCTCGCACGCGATAACCAACCGCTGTTTGGGGATGCACCGGGTGAATACGTGAAAGTACGTATCAGTGATATTGACACACTCTGGAAAGAGGTTATCAACCCGACGCCTGCCGACATTGACGCAGCTTAACCCATTGCAAGGCGAACACGCTTTGCGTTGGTAAGTTAGATTAGCGTTGCAAACAGTAAAAAAAACGGGGTGTCACACGACACCCCGTTTTTTATTACTGCGGTAAGACATTACTTTACTGAATCTTTCAGCGCTTTACCGGCAACAAACGCAGGCACATTAGCTTCTGCGATTTGGATCTCTTTACCCGTTTGTGGGTTACGGCCTGTACGCGCGGCACGGTGGTTCACTTTAAACGTACCGAAACCGACCAGCTGCACCGGATCACCCTCTTTCAGTGATTCAGTGATTGCAGTCAGCGTAGATTCCAATGCTGCTTTCGCCTGTACTTTAGACAGATCCGCTTTCTCTGCAATAGCATCGATCAGTTGAGTCTTGTTCATAGGTTGTCCTTACGTTTTATTTATCACGTTATGAGTAGTCATACAGGTTTATTTAACCCATCCTGATTACTTCGTTATGACAAGGCAGACAATATGCTCACCTTATCAACACTCTCTCGCCCCAGCATCCATTGGGCTGATGCAAACCCTCCCAACTGTAGAACAATTCCATACAGATAGGGAAGCTACAAACCTGAAATCCGGCGGTAAATCACGCTTCTCGCGTAGCGCCTACCACTTCCAGACCAATATTACTGGTTCCGGCTTCACGCAAATCAGCACGCAGCCCTTTGATCAGCTCGATATCGCGCTCTTCACACTCAAGCAGCAGACGATAAATCTCCCACTGCACATCCAGCTCGGTCTGAATACTTGGCAGCTCTTTTAGCTCATCTTCCGACATATCACGATCGGCATCATTCATCGCTAACATCGCCACGGTATTGATCGAAATCTGGCTAATGCTCAACGTGAACTCCAGCTCATCACCGCTCAACGCCGAGTGCAGTAGATCACTCAGTGCTACACAAGCATCAATCGCCGGATATACACCGTACATATCAAAATCGTCAGCGACAGGGATCTGCTCTTCAAACTTCTCTAGCTGATTTTCAAAATTAATCTTCGCACCTTTGACTGTCAGTACTTCCCATGACAAGTCTAAAATCGTGCGATACAGTTGAGGCTGACCAAATCCGGTCGCCAGCGAGAAGGCTTGGTAGTTCGGATACATCCGCTCACACAGGCATACCATAAAAGTCTGTAGCTGCCACGGTGCAAATCGTTCTAATCGTTTATGAATTGGATTACGTAACATACCCATACCTCTTGCTGCGTCTGCTGTGGAGTGTAACTGATCTTGGGGAATAACCGATAGGCATATGCGGAGTTCACCCCACAGATTGCTCTGATTTCCAGCAATTTAGGTGATCTGCCGCATCCGATTGCTTAAACCCTATACAGGGTGCCACACCAATATACCGCGCGGCCGCCCGGTTTAGCGGTGATAAGCCGCTGATAACTCGTGCACTGCCTCAACAAACACCCCTGCATGCTCCGGATTAACATCAGGATGAATGCCATGGCCTAAGTTGAACACATGGCCGTTACCCTGACCGTACCCCTGTAAGATAGTCGCAACCTCGTCACGAATGCGGGCAGCCGGCGCATACAACATCGATGGGTCCATGTTACCTTGCAGCGCCACACGCTGGCCAATCCGCGCACGGGCATCGGCAATATCGGTCGTCCAATCGATGCCCACCGCATCACAACCGGTATCGGCAATCGCTTCTAGCCACTGACCACCACCTTTGGTAAAGAGTGTCACCGGAACACGACGGCCTTCATTTTCACGAATCAAGCCATCCACAATTTTATGCATATACTGTAATGAAAAATCACGATAATCACGGCCCGTCAGCGCGCCACCCCAAGTATCAAAAACCATCACGGATTGTGCACCAGCACGAATTTGGGCATTCAGATAACTGATCACACTGTCTGCCAACTTATCCAGCAGCAAATGCAGGGTCTGCGGCTCGGCATACATCATTTTCTTAATTTTGGTAAATGCCTTGCTGCTACCACCTTCAACCATGTATGTCGCCAGTGTCCATGGGCTACCGGAAAAACCGATCAGAGGAACTGCCCCCTCTAAGCCTTTACGGATGGTACGCACAGCATCCATCACATACCCAAGTTCCATTTCCGGATCAGGGATCCCTATCTTCTCAACATCAGCCCGACAACGGATCGGATGATGAAAACGCGGGCCCTCGCCGGTTTCAAAATGCAGACCTAAGCCCATCGCATCGGGAATGGTCAGAATATCAGAGAACAAAATCGCCGCATCCAGTGCAAAACGGCGCAGCGGTTGCAAAGTCACCTCGCACGCCAGTTCCGGATTTTTGCACAGTGACATAAAATCACCGGCCTCAGCGCGGGTTGCACGATACTCAGGAAGATAGCGTCCGGCCTGACGCATCATCCATACCGGAGTGACATCTACCGGCTGACGTAGCAGCGCACGTAAATAGCGATCATTTTTTAACTCGGTCATGCAGTGATCCTCGGTTCATCCGCCAAGTAGAAGTGCCCGATTGTACCACCTCCCCCAGTAGGAACGATTCCCTCATAAGGTTTAATCTTGTGCCGAATTCGGCTCTACAGCGTGATCTGCCGCACATAATAATAACGTTTGATCGATCAGCTCACGGGCCACCGTGCCTACTGGCGGCAATAATGGAAGTTGTTCAGCACTGAACCAGTTCGCATCAACCAGCTCAGTCGTATCAATGCACAACTCTCCATCGGCGTAATCAGCAAGAAATGCCATCATCAGTGAATTGGGAAACGGCCACGGCTGTGACTTCACATAACGAATATTGCTAATTGCAACCCCAACCTCTTCACGCACTTCCCGCTCAACCGCCTGTTCGAGTGTCTCACCGGCCTCTACAAAACCGGCCAATACCGTGTACATATTGCCCTGATGTCGCGGGTGCTGTGCCAATAAAATCTGCCGGTCTTTGCGCACCGCCATAATCACACAAGGTGCAATCACCGGATAATCGCACTGCTGACAGCCCGTACAGCGTACCGACCATTCACCGGCCGGTTTGCGCATCGGCTGACCACACTGGCCGCAAAAACGGTGTGTACACAAAAAATGCGTCAGTTGTACCGCACGTCCAGCCAGTTGAAACAGTTCAACCGGATTATCCAGTAGGCTACGCACGGAATGCCACTCGTCAGTGGGTTTCTCTACCCCGATCACCAGCCAAACCGGACTCCCTTGCCATGTACCCAGCCGGTAGTGCTGACCAGAGAGTAAGGCTAAATGCTCTGCCGTACCGTGTGGGATCTGTCCTTCAGGTAGCCACAATTGGCCGTTCACACAGAGCATCCACCAACTTACTACCGTACTTGGTTTAGTTTTTTGTTCATCGCACATAAATTGTTCTATTGCACTCCTTGCAGCTACGCAAATTTACTGGCATCTTTTATAACAAGCCTGTCACAATTTCACGTTAGACAGGTAGACGTACCACTTTAATGTATCTGCGGAGACAGACCATGCTCACCCATCTAGAGAGCCACCCTGCACCCGTCAGGGTTAATGCAAAAATTATTGACCTGTGGCTGACAGAACGCAAAGCCTTATTGATTGATTACTGCCGTCTTGCCGGTCTACCACCTTTTAAGCATGAAAAGCAGTGCCTGCCGACAGCGGGATCTGTCTCGTTATTTTGTGCACGTTTAGTCGATTATCTCTCTGCCGGACACTTTGAGATCTACGATCACATAATGTCAGAAGCTGAAACCTTACCACACAGTAATATCAGTCAGTTACACAGCAAAATTCACCCATTGCTGAATGAAAACACCCAACACATTCTCCATTTTAATGATCAATATGCTGAAATAAGTGAGGATGAAGAGAGTCTGTTGGACATCGATCTACATCTTTCTACGCTAGGCGAGCAGCTCGAAGCCCGTTTTGCACTCGAAGATCAGCTGATTAAAAGTGTGGTGCTCAGTACCGGGCAAAGCTTTTAATATTCTATCCCTGTAAAAGTAACTTTTTGATTTTAAATAAATAATAATTAAAACATGATAATAAATTGGAAGATAACGAGCAGGATATCGGCATGATGGCAGGAAAAGGGATGCCTGAGTGGCAAAAAGCAGAAATTGTATTACTGGTTGGATTTTCAAGTTACATATAAAAAGGGCATCTCGAAAGATGCCCTTTTTGTTACTGCAATGTTCATCACCGCAATACTGACCAGATTGCTGGTCACAGTAAGTCTATTCGGTATGAAATACCGTATCAGCGTATTGGCTTATACGGCAGTTCATCAGCAATGATTACTCTTCGCTGCTACCGAAAGCACTCAGCAAACCGGCCAAATTAGCCGATGCTTCTTCTGCGCTCACTTGTGGTGCAACCGGTGCATCACCTTTCTGGCGACGACGGGTACGATCCTGATGGTACGCATAACCGGTACCCGCTGGGATCAGACGACCGACGATCACGTTCTCTTTCAGACCGCGCAACTCATCACGCTTACCTGCTACTGCCGCTTCGGTCAGTACGCGGGTGGTTTCCTGGAAGGAAGCCGCAGAGATGAATGACTCGGTTGCCAGAGACGCTTTGGTGATACCCAACAGCTCGCGTTCAAACGTTACCGGCTCTTTGCCTTGCGCTTCACGCTCACGGTTAGTGATCTTCACGCGGGCAACTTCAGCTTGCTCACCTTCCAAGAATTCGGAATCGTAAGCCTGAGAAATTGTACCCTTACGCAGCATCTGACGGATGATAACTTCGATATGCTTATCGTTAATCTTAACGCCTTGCAGACGGTAAACGTCTTGCACTTCGTTAACGATATAGTTAGTCACCGCATGCACACCACGCAGACGCAAGATGTCGTGTGGTGTTTCAGGACCATCAGAGATCACATCGCCACGCTGTACCAATTCGCCTTCAAACACGTTCAGCTGACGCCACTTAGGAATCATCTCTTCGTAGTTATCAGCACCATCGGTCGGTGTAATTACCAAGCGACGCTTACCTTTGGTCTCTTTACCGAACGAAACGATACCGGTAATTTCAGCCAAGATAGCAGGTTCTTTCGGCTTACGCGCTTCGAACAAGTCAGCAACGCGTGGCAGACCACCGGTGATATCTTTAGTACCGCCAGATTCTTGTGGAATACGTGCTAACGCATCACCGGTACCAACCTGAGTACCATCGTCCAACTGAACGATCGCTTTACCCGGCAGGAAGTACTGCGCAGGCATATCAGTGCCAGGAACCAGAATGTCGTTACCGTTCGCATCAACCAGCTTCAGCGCAGGACGCAGATCTTTACCACCGGTTGTACGCTCTGCAGCGTCCAGAACCACGATGGAAGATAGACCGGTCAGCTCATCGGTCTGACGAGTGACTGTTAGGCCATCAAGCATATCAACAAACTTGATATAACCGCCCACTTCGGTAATAACCGGCATGGTATGCGGATCCCAGTTTGCAACCGTCTCGCCCGCATTCACATCCATGCCGTCACCTTTGGCCATAGTCGCACCGTAAGGTACTTTATAGCTCTCTTTGGTGCGACCGAACTCATCGATCACGGTCATTTCAGTGTTACGTGAAGTGATAACCAGTTTCTTATCTGCATTGATAACGAATTTCGCGTTATGCAGCTTCAGGCTACCCTTGTTCTTCACTTGGATGCTGTTCTCGGCTGCCGCACGCGATGCCGCACCACCGATGTGGAACGTACGCATGGTCAGCTGAGTACCTGGCTCACCGATGGACTGTGCAGCGATAACACCGACAGCTTCACCTTTGTTGATCAGGTGTCCACGTGCCAGATCACGGCCGTAACAGTTCGCACATACACCGAAATCGGTGTTACAGGTAACCACTGAACGAACCAGAATCGTATCAACCGATTTCTCTTCGATCAGATCACAGAGCTTCTCATCCAGCAAAGTGTTACGCGGGATCAGGATATCTGCAGTACCTGGTGTCAGAATGTCTTCAGCCGCAACACGGCCCAACACGCGCTCACGCAGTGGTTCTTTAACATCACCACCTTCGATCAGCGGTGTCATCACCACACCTTCTAACGTGCCACAGTCATCTTCGGTGATCACCAAATCTTGCGCTACGTCTACCAGACGACGAGTCAGGTAACCGGAATTCGCTGTCTTCAGTGCGGTATCCGCCAGACCTTTACGCGCACCGTGAGTCGAGATGAAGTACTGGAGTACGTTCAGACCTTCACGGAAGTTTGCGGTGATTGGGGTTTCGATGATCGAGCCATCAGGCTTGGCCATCAGACCACGCATACCGGCCAGCTGACGCATCTGCGCAGCAGAACCACGCGCACCGGAGTCGGCCATCATAAATACGCTGTTGAAGGAAGATTGCTTCTCTTCTTCGCCGTTACGATTAATCACGGTTTCAGTTGAGAGGTTTTCCATCATGGCTTTCGATACTTTATCGTTCGCCACAGCCCAGATATCGATAACTTTGTTGTAACGCTCGCCGGCGGTTACCAGACCAGACTGGAACTGCTCTTGAATGTCAGCAACTTCAGACTCGGCATCGGCCAGGATCTTCGCTTTCGCTTCCGGGATCACCATGTCGTCAATACCGACAGAGACACCCGAACGTGCTGCATACGCAAAACCGGTGTACATGATCTGGTCAGCAAACACGACGGTCGCTTTCAGACCCAGCACACGGTAGCAAGTGTTCAGCATGCGAGAGATCGCTTTCTTACCCAACGCTTGGTTAACGATAGAGTAAGGCAGACCTTTTGGTACGATCATCCACAAAATAGCACGGCCAACCGTGGTATCGATCAGGCGAGTAGACACCTCGATCTCACCGGTATCGGTTTTCACATGCTCTGTGATACGTACTTTTACGCGCGCATGTAGTTCTGCCTGACCTGAGCGATACAAACGTTCCGCTTCTTTCGGGCCAGTCAGCACCATGCCTTCGCCTTGGGCATTGATCTTGTCGCGGGTCATGTAGTACAGACCCAATACCACGTCCTGAGAAGGCACGATGATTGGCTCACCTGATGCCGGAGACAGGATGTTGTTGGTTGACATCATCAACGCACGCGCTTCCAACTGCGCTTCAAGCGTCAGTGGAACGTGAACCGCCATCTGGTCACCATCGAAGTCGGCGTTATAAGCCGCACACACCAGTGGGTGCAACTGCAGCGCTTTACCTTCGATCAGTACAGGTTCAAAAGCCTGAATACCCAGACGGTGCAACGTTGGTGCACGGTTGAGCAGGATTGGATGTTCACGGATGACTTCATCGAGAATATCCCAAACCACTGCCTCTTCGCGCTCTACCATTTTCTTGGCAGCTTTGATCGTTGTAGCCAGACCACGTGCTTCGAGTTTGCCGTAGATGAACGGCTTGAACAGCTCAAGACCCATCTTCTTCGGCAGACCGCACTGGTGCAGACGCAGGTATGGACCTACGGTGATTACAGAACGACCAGAGTAGTCAACACGCTTACCGAGCAAGTTCTGACGGAAACGAC
>CAMTGL010000035.1 GCA_947071955.1 uncultured Plesiomonas sp. | reverse complement strand
TATGGATACCGTTTACCCTAAAGGGACACTGGCCAAAACGCCTTGGCGTATCGAAGGGAATAAGGCCTACGGTCCGGGAGTGGCAGATGCCAAATCGGGTATCACCGTGATCCTGCATAGCCTGCAGTTGCTCAAAGATCGCAATTTTAATGACTACGGAACGATCACTGTACTGTTCAATACTGATGAAGAGAAAGGTTCACATGGCTCGAAGGCGTTGATTGAGTCACTGGCAGCCAAGAGCGATGCTATTTTCTCATACGAGCCGACACTGGCTGATTCAGAAGCTATGCCACTTAACACCTCAGGTATTGGTGCAATCAATGTTTCTGTTAAAGGTTTAGCCGCGCATGCCGGAGCCAATCCGGAGCTGGGCGTGAATGCACTTATCGAAGCATCCGATTTTGCCCTGCGCACGATGGATCTTGATCAAGGGCCCGGAAAGCTGCGCCTGACTTGGACTCATCTTGATGCGGGCAGTGTGAATAACATTGTTCCTGACAGCGCAAAACTGTACGCTGATGTGCGTTACCCGACCAAGGCGGCATTCGAGCAACTCACTCGCACCCTTCAGGCGCGTAGCGCGACCAAGCGTGTACCGAATGCCGAGGTGAGTTTCGATTTCAACCCAGGTCGTCCACCTTACAATGCAGGGGCTGGTGGCAGTATGCTGATCCAAAATGCGGTGGATATTTACCACTCTCTCGGTCATAAAATTACTGTTGTTCCGGTCACCGGTGGCGGTACGGATGCCGGTTATGCAATGAAGAGCGGTAAGCCTATCATTGAAGGTATGGGGCTGCCCGGTTTTGGCTATCATGCCAATGTGGGGGAGTGGGTTGTGATTGATTCAATCCCGCGCCGTCTGTACTTATCAGCACAGATGATTATGGATATTGCTCAGGGCAAATAAGCGTTCGCCCTTGGTACAAATTGCGGTACAAAACGGATCTGCAACAGATATCGTTTTGTACCGTATTCGTTCAGGCGGTGAAAACTTACACGGTGTTCACCTAAGTGGTATCTAGTTAAGTAATACCCCTAATTTAAGTGATAACAACTCAAGCAATAAATTACGTAAGCTATGCTCACTGTCGTTGTATCTACAAAAAATACCTGCCTGCGGATATCACACCAATTTTTTTACCAGCTCTTCACTGTATAAAATCCGGTGGCGTGCATTACCTACATCACGCTGTACTAGCCCCATAAATAGCAGATCGGTCATGGCCAGTTGTGCGGTACGTGAAAACATGGCCGAACTGCGCACTGCCACTTCGTCCGCGACGGTATATAGGCAGTGTGTGGCCAACGGGTGTAGCGCATTAGGTTGGTAGCCGGTGAGTGCTAGTACCGGAGTGCCTTGTTTAAGCGCCTCTTGGACTACGCCATTGACCTCACGTCGGCTGCCGGAAAACGAGATCGCCAACAGCAAATCGTCGGGCGACAAGGTTTGAGCAATAGTCAGTTGCACGTGGGGATCGGTTTCTGTCAGCGCAGTCATACCGATTTTCAGTAATTTATAGCTGAAATCTTTTGCCACCAGCGCAGATGAGCCGATACCACACAGCAAAATCCGTTTAGCGCCAGCCAACATATTTACTGCATGATCCAGCGCCAATTCGGGGTTTAACTGCAATGTGGCTTGCAGTGTACGAATACTTTCGGCAATCAGCTTTTCGCCCACAATCGGTAGCGTGTCATCACTGCGGATTTGGTGATGAAGCGTAACACCGTGACTCTGCTGCTGTTGCAGTACCACCGCTTCCCCCAGCGCTAAACGCAGTTCGGTAAACCCACGATAGCCCAATTTTTGGGCAAACTTAACGACACTTGATTGGCTGACATTTGCAGCTTTAGCCAGTGCTTGTGAAGACATATCCCGCGCTTTATCTGGATGACTTTGCAGAAAAAGTGCCAGTTTTCGCTCGCTATGCGACAGCGTATTCAACAGTTGTTGCAGTTTTAGCAGGCAGCTCATCCAAAGGTCCTTATTTTTATCCGCTCGGTACTTTTATACCTTGTACCAGAAAATGAGAAAAGCCGTTATTACGTTGGCAGAGGTTCTGGCATAGATAAACACTGATATGCTCTACATCCTATAACGTAATGATTTTTATGCTTTTTATTTTATCTGTTTGATCTGGCGACAGATAGTTTGTGATTAAACGCTCATTATTCCAACAATAATTTGTTTCTTGGAATATATTATTCCATTATTTGTTTAACGAAGTAATTAAATATTTAAGCGAGTCACATATGAATCTAGGTCGTTTAGTCTCAGAAAGCCGTAACAGCAATACAATGGATTTAGATACGTTACCTACCGTTGAGATGTTGCAGCGCTTTAATGAAGAAGATCAGCGTGTGCCTTTGGCGGTAAAACAAGAGCTGCCGGTCATTGCCCGTGCTGTTGATGTCATTACTGCGGCATTTCAGCAGGGCGGCCGCCTGATTTATATGGGGGCCGGTACCAGTGGCCGTTTGGGGATCCTTGATGCCTCTGAGTGCCCACCAACCTATGGCGTGCCGCACGGTATGGTGATTGGCCTGATTGCGGGTGGCGAAAGCGCCATTCTCAAAGCGGTTGAAGGGGCAGAAGATGACGCGCAACTGGGCGCTGATGACCTGCGCAATTTACAACTGACAGCAAAAGATGTGGTAGTCGGCATTGCTGCTTCAGGCCGAACCCCGTATGTACTCGGTGGGTTAGCTTATGCACGCGCTACCGGTTGCACCACCGCTGCGGTCTCTTGCAACCCTGATTCGCTGATTGCAGATGCCGCTGATATCGCGATTTCGCCGGTTGTGGGCCCAGAAGCATTGACGGGTTCAACCCGCATGAAAGCCGGTACCGCACAAAAGCTAGTGCTGAACATGCTGACGACTGGCGCGATGGTAAAGCTGGGTAAAGCCTATCAAAACCTGATGGTGGATGTGAAAGCCACAAATGAAAAATTGGTGGATAGAGCCTGCCGTATTGTGATGGAAGCGTCTGGTGCAACCCGTATCGAGGCCGAGGCGTTATTGCAGCAAACTGAGAATGAAGTGAAGCCGGCCATTTTAATGCATCTGACTGGGCTGAGTGCTGAAGCGGCTATCGCCCGTTTACAGCAGACCCACGGATACTTGCGCCAAGCGTTAAAATAATAACAAGATAGGCAGGATGACACTATGAGTAATCTCTCTTCACTGGCAGCACAACTGCTGGCGGGTATTGGCGGTGAGGCTAATATCAGTAAATTAGAAAACTGCATGACACGGGTTCGGATAGAAGTTCATGATGATTCGGTGCTAGATGTTGCAGCACTGAAAATGCTGCCGGGAGTGAAAGGTTATCTCAAACAAGGTGAGCAACATCAATTTATTATCGGGCCGGGTGCGGCAGCGAAAGTGGTTGATGCGATGAAAGCCTTGCTAACCGGTGAGCCTGCGCAAGCCCCTGATACGGTAAGCAGCAATAAAAGTGCCGCCAAAGAGAAATACAAAGCCCCGATGAGCGGCGCGCTGAAAATGCTGGGGAATGTGTTTATCCCGATTATTCCGGCCTTTATTGCCTCGGGGATGATCCTCGGTATTATCAACGTGCTTAAGCGCCCTGATATTGCCGGTAATCTGATTGAGCAATACCCGAATATTCTGGCGCTACTCGGTATTTTTGGTAATGCCGTTTTCTCCATCATGAGTATCTTGGTCGGTGTCAATGCTGCGCGGGTATTCGGCGGCTCAATGGCCATGGGCGGGGTAATGGCGGGGATTTTAACCCACCCAGGTCTGGCTCAAGTTGAACTGTTTGGTGAGCATCTGCAACCGGGGCGCGGCGGTGTTATTGCCGTGCTGCTGGTGGTTGCCTTTATGTGCTGGGTGGAAAAACAACTGCGCCAGCGGCTGCCGGAATCATTAGAGCTGATCCTCAACCCGTTGCTGACTACGTTAATTACGGCAAGTCTGGCTATAGTGCTGCTGCAACCGTTGGGCGGTTATATTTCAGACCTGATTGCCCACGGCGCAAGCCTTGCCATTGATAAAGGCGGTTTACTGGTTGGTGCTATTTTATCGGGTACATTTCTGCCGCTGGTTCTTTCAGGGTTACATCAGGGTCTTGTGCCGATTCATGTTGAGTTGCTGCAAAAATATGGCTCTAACCCTCTGCTGCCAATTCTTGCTATGGCGGGCATGGGGCAGGTGGGTGCGGCGATTGCAGTACTGATAAAAACCAAAAATACCCGCTTAAAAACCATGACCAAAGGCGCATTGCCGGTCGGGATCTTGGGGATTGGCGAGCCGTTGATTTTTGGTGTTACTCTGCCGCTTGGTCGCCCGTTTATTGCAGCATGTCTGGGCGGGGCAATCGGTGGTGCACTGGTCTGTTACTGGAAAGTCTCTACTGTAATTACCTTTGGATTATCCGGCGTGCCGCTGGCAGTAACCATTGTACCGGGTAAAGTTCTGCTCTATTTTGCAGGAATGGCGGTAACTGTATTGGCCGGCTTCCTCTTTACTCTGCTGCTTGGGTTTGAAGACCCCAAAGAGTAATAAATAGGCAACTGTTGTATTGCTGCGCAATAAAAGCAAAGCAAAATACGCGGGTGGGATAAACAGCCAAAGCACAAGCAGAACGAAAAGAGTAAAAGAAAAGGCATCTTTACAGATGCCTTTTTTATTTCAACGAACTTGAAAGTCATGGAATGACTATTTACACGGTTCGTATTAACACGATTGTTATCAAGGTGATTGATATCAAATCAACGTGCTATCCATTAATTAAACGTGCTATCTGTTAATTAATAGCTACATACAAAGGTCCAGCTAGTGTCACTGCCCGGAACCGAGTTTGTCCACCAGTTGGCTTTATACACCTTATTCAGGTTCGCCATTTGGTCACCACCGGTTGCAAAACCATTTTGTGTCCAGTTTGGATACACTTTGACTTTGCTGGCATCAATATTTTTGCTGGTACAGCTATCAGATACCGCACCGCCCGTTCCTCCAGTGCTGCCACCGCCGGTTGCGCCGCCTGTGCTACTCAAGTCAGCTAACGGCAGACTAGGGTATTCACCACTAAAGGCATACTCAGTACCGCTAATTTTTACCGTATAGTTAGCAGGGCCTGAAATTGGCAGGTAGTAGACCAGATCTAGATCATAAGTCTCACCTTTGGCCAGTGTTTTCCAGTTTGGCAAGGTAAATGCCACACGGTGGAAATTACCTTTCAGACCGCCGATGTTATTACCCGTGTGGCCCGTTTGAATCACTTTCAGCCCTGCACCTGATTGGTCAGCGGCGTTAGCCGGTGCTGAAGTTGGGATATCAAACTGGAACTCTGTACCGCCTGGAATATCGCTACCGGTGTTGTTTTTAAAGTGAACTTTCGGGTTGATTGGGTAGTTTTGATCACCCACTTTAAAGCCATCAATGGTGACGGCGATATCTACCGCTTTTGGTGGCATCGCACGATCAGCAAGTTTATTGCCATAGGCTGGGGCATTTTTCAGTGTATCGTACAGTGCATTGGTCATGGTATTACCGATGTAATACTCACCCCCGTTACGGTTCGGATACCATGCGTAGTCACCGGCCATCTCCCAGATCATTACCCCACCCAAACCTTGGTTGGCCACATAGCCCGCTTTGGTTTTGATTGATTGCTCATCTTCGGTAGAGATAAAGACTTTCTTATCGGCGTTCCACAACCACGGCGCAACCGCTACGCTGTCATAGTAACGCACATATTTACCGGTCAGCTTGTCTTGCGGATCATTGGCTGGATCTAAACCGTATGATTGGATATAGCTTGGCAATATCCCTTTCTCAAGGTTCATGGCATGCCACATTGGGTTACCGCCACCGGCCATCTCTTTGCCTTTAACATCCACATCAAACCAGACGTTATCGATACCTACCGCACCGTTACCGCACTGATTTTTCGGATCGCCGCCAGTCCCTGACGGACACTGAGATTGGTTTGGCAGGGCAGCACTACCCCACAAACCGTTATCACCGCCAGTGACGTTTTGCCATCCGCGCGTATAGTAAGGCACACCGATGTTAATACGGCCTGCTGGCATTGAACCGCGAAAGTAGTGTGCTGCCCAGTCAGTATTCAGATAGCCTAAGCCACCGTATTGTGCTGTGCCATACATGTTCCATGCGGCCAGTTCACCATCTTTACCGGTATCATACAGCGCGGCATTGTGGCCAACGTAGTTGTTCCATGAGCCATGCAAGTCATAAGACATCACGTTGATGTAATCGAGATATTGAGTAACCTGATAGGTCTCCATACCCCGTAGCATATAGCCCGATGATGGCGCGGCAACGGTCAGCATGTAGTGCTTTTTATCAGCAGCACCGGCTTTATCGAGCTCTTCGCGCAGGGTTTTCATCAAGACAGAATAAGACTTCATCAGGTATGGGCGCAGTTTATCAGAGACGGCAAAGTCATCTGGATTACCGGCACCTGTCATGGATGTAGCATATTCGTAATCGATATCAACGCCGTTAAAGCCATATTTGCGGATAAAATCGACAGCTGATTTAGCAAAGGTCTGAATGGCGGCGGTATTGGTGCTGCCGTCAGGGTTGGTGGTCATGGTGTAGAAACCACCGGAGGCAACACGTTTGCCGTTGTCATCAAAATAGCCACCGGTTTCTGCCCAGCCACCGATAGAGATCAGTGTTTTGACATTCGGATACTGCTTTTTGAATTTATTCAGCAGGTTGAAGTGGCCTTTGTAAGGCAGGCTCGGATCCATATCTGCCCCCGCCACGCCCGGCCATTGCAGACCGGTTGCAGCGTTGGCAGGATCAGCTTCATTGCCCACTGACACTTTAAAGTCTGGGCCGATATGCGCAAAGGCATAGTTAATGTGAGTGATTTTATCCCACGGAATATCTTTGGCCAGATAAGCCGGTTGGCCGTTGCCACCGGTGCGCCATGAGGTGAAATAACCGATGATACGGCGTGGGTGGTCAGCCCCCATCACTTCACGGCCCTCTTTATCGTACACAGTACAATAAGGCACGGCGACACCTGGGGTTTTATATAAACCTTCTGGGCGGCACTGATCTTGTGATGTACCAGCAGTTGTGCCAACAACAAACGTTACGCTGCTTGATGTGCCCACCGCACCTTTATCA
Organism: uncultured Plesiomonas sp.; assembly: GCA_947071955.1. Lineage (GTDB taxonomy): Bacteria > Pseudomonadota > Gammaproteobacteria > Enterobacterales > CAMTGL01 > Plesiomonas. The sequence goes on along the minus strand of CAMTGL010000035.1, from coordinate 5,080 downwards.
TCGGTGGCTTTTGCAACAAGGGTATGCGAGCCATCAGTGGCTTTCCAAACGGCTTGATAAGGTGCGCTGGTGCTGCTGCCGACAGAAACGTTATCGGCAAAAAACTCCACTTTGGCAACACTGCCATCACTGTCTTTTGCTGTGGCCGTTAGGGTCACGCTTTGGCCTGCTGATGCGCTGGCAGGTGTATCAAGGGTGATTGTCGGCGCTTGGTTACTGGTGACTGGTGGTGTGGTCGCTGTTGCGGTAATGCTGACGCTGCTGTCAGTGGTTGCGCCTTTATCATCATAGGCTTTAGCCAATAATGTATGTGTACCGGCGGTGGCCACCCAAGCATAGCTATACGGGGATGCAGTGCCGGTGGCGGTTTTTACGCCATCAATATAAAACTCAACTTTGGCAACTGTACCGTCTTTATCACTGGCCGTTGCGCTGAGTGTTACGGTATCGCCGACTTTCACACTGGCGTTATTGGCCGGAGCGGTCAGGCTGACATTCGGTGGCGTATTGACAACAGGGGCGGTAGTGGCGCAATCACCAAGTAGTTTCCACTCTTGATAAGCATTGGAATACTTATCCGGTGACATGTTTTGGTTCCACCAGTTTGCCTGATAGGCTTTATTTTGCAGTTGTACTTTGCTCGCACCGCCATAAGCACTGGTGCTATTCCATGTAGGTAATCCGGTACAGTCTACCGTAGCGGCTTGCGCTGAAAATGCCATCATGCAAGCGACACTCAGCGCACTCAAATTGAGTGCAGGAGTGAGGAGTTTCTTATTCGACATAGTTGTGACATCCCTGAGTTGCCATATCCGCCGAGTCAGAGTTATCTGCACTCGGGTTAAAGGCGCAAAAAAGGAAAATTGGCCTCTGACACTAAACATAATCGAAGTATTTTCACTTAGATAAATATGTTTAAAAAATGTTAATTAATTTGTGACATTGATCGGTGCGATATTGCACATTCACTGCAATGTCATGCGCAGGTTTTCGCTACTTTTTTTGTGAAAAAAATGATGTGTATCGCAAATATAATGTGGTAGTTACAAAGCTGTACAAATGCAGGATGTGTCGCGACATGTGATCCGATAAAAAGAGCCGGATAATAGATAAGGGAAGCAGGGAAAAGAAGAGTAATAGAAAGAAGAAGGCAAGCAATCAGTGATAGAAAATAAGAGATTCATTGTGCGAAAAGAGAGTAAAAGGAAGATTTTAATCAAGAAAAAGAGAAGGAAATTGAAGAGAAAATTGAATTAAATCAAGGATAAAAAAGAGATAAAGAAAAGAAAAATAGTTGCTGAAAACAGCAACACTGTACTGGGTTTTCCAGCACAGTATTGCTCTGTTATCACGTTTTATCTGTCAGTTAACGCTATTTCTAGCCTGTGAATAGTGGTTTGTTTAACGCCAGATTACGCGGTGTGCGGGTTACGGGTATTGCTGCCACCTAAGTTTCGCATCAGCAGTGCGTAGCTTAAATCAAGGTCGGCCGGAACGGGTAAATAAACGGTGTGGCCATCACCCGGCGCAGTATCAATAGGCTGGCCTTTCTTGTTGTGCATCATTTCAATGGTAAAATTAATGTTACCATTTGGTGTCATCAGCTCAACGCTGTCACCGACCAAAAATTTATTTTTTACTGCAACCGCGGCCAATCCGTCTTTACGCTCACCGGTAAATTCACCAACAAATTGTTGCTTGTCTGATACCGAGTAGCCGTACTCGTAGTTCTGGTACTCATCGTGCACGTGGCGGCGTAAAAAGCCTTCGGTGTACCCGCGGTGCGCCAGTGATTCAAGGGTATCCATCAGTGTTTTATCAAACGGTTTTCCGGCTGCCGCATCATCAATGGCTTTGCGGTATACCTGTGCGGTGCGAGCGCAGTAGTAAAACGATTTGGTGCGCCCCTCAATTTTCAGTGAGTGCACGCCCATTTGTGTCAGGCGCTCAACATGCTGAATGGCTCGCAGATCTTTAGAGTTCATCATATATGTGCCGTGTTCATCTTCGAACGCGCTCATATATTCCCCAGGACGCTGGGCCTCTTCGATCAGATACATCTTATCGGTCGGTGCGCCTGCGCCAAGCGTGGGTTCGCTGGCCAGTTCAGTAGCCGGATCGATCGTTTGGACGGCAATCGGCTCTTGTTTATGCACAATATTGCCGGTGTCGTCTTCTTTGCCTTCGTGCATTTTGTACTCCCAGCGGCAGGCATTGGTGCAGGTGCCTTGGTTGGGGTCACGTTTGTTGATGTAGCCTGAAAGCAGACAGCGGCCAGAATAGGCCATACACAATGCGCCGTGTACGAAGATCTCTAGCTCCATATCCGGTACATTCTGGCGGATCTCTTCTATCTCATCGAGTGATAACTCGCGTGATAAAATGACGCGCGTTAACCCCATGCTTTTCCAGAATTTTACGGTCGCCCAGTTTACAGCATTGGCCTGTACTGAAAGATGAATATCAATTTCAGGGAAGGCTTCACGTACCATCATGATCAGGCCTGGATCTGACATGATCAGCGCGTCAGGCTGCATATCAACAACCGGTTTGAGATCCCGCAAAAATGTTTTTAATTTTGAGTTATGCGGGGCAATGTTGACGACAACGTAGAATTTTTTGCCTTGCGCGTGGGCTTCATTAATGCCGATTTGCAGGTTTTCATGGTTGAATTCATTGTTACGCACACGCAGGCTGTAACGTGGCTGTCCGGCATACACGGCATCTGCACCATAGGCAAAGGCATAGCGCATATTTTTCAGGCTGCCGGCGGGCGACAAAAGTTCGGGTTTAAACATGGTGATCTCTTTAGATATCTGATAACAAATCAGTCGTACCCAACCTGATTGGGTACGGTTTTACGGCATGCAGTTGCCGCAGCGCGCGCATTCTAGCACGGCCTGCGGCAAGAGTGTGATCGGGGTTACGCTTTCTCGGCAAAACCCCCTAATGCTTCAACCAGCTGTTGCAGCATAGCGGCCACTTCGCCACACATCAGTGAAAAATCGGCATCAAAACGCTGGGCAGTATCTTCACGATCAATATCATCATTTTGCTCGCGCAGGGCATCGGCAAATTTCAGACGTTTTAGTGAGCCATCATCGCACAGCATAAAACTGATGCGATCTTGCCAATCAAGTGCCAGCTTGGTGACCATTTTTTTCGCTTCAATGTGCGCGATGATCTCATCACACACCAGCTCTTGCTGTTTACAGCGGATCACCCCACCATCTTCTAAAATAGATTTAAGCTCTGCCTCTTCAAGCAGGTTAAAACTGGCTGGTACATCACCACTGCGCACCCATTCGGTTAAGGTCAGCTCAATTGGCTTTTGCACATTTAATGGCAGTACCGGCAGGCTGCCGAGTGATTTACGCAGCATGCAGTTGCCGCAGCGCGCGCATTCTAGCACGGCCTGCGGCAAGAGTGTGATCGGGGTTACGCTTTCTCGGCAAAACCCCCTAATGCTTCAACCAGCTGTTGCAGCATAGCGGCCACTTCGCCACACATCAGTGAAAAATCGGCATCAAAACGCTGGGCAGTATCTTCACGATCAATATCATCATTTTGCTCGCGCAGGGCATCGGCAAATTTCAGACGTTTTAGTGAGCCATCATCGCACAGCATAAAACTGATGCGATCTTGCCAATCAAGTGCCAGCTTGGTGACCATTTTTTTCGCTTCAATGTGCGCGATGATCTCATCACACACCAGCTCTTGCTGTTTACAGCGGATCACCCCACCATCTTCTAAAATAGATTTAAGCTCTGCCTCTTCAAGCAGGTTAAAACTGGCTGGTACATCACCACTGCGCACCCATTCGGTTAAGGTCAGCTCAATTGGCTTTTGCACATTTAATGGCAGTACCGGCAGGCTGCCGAGTGATTTACGCAGCAGAGCCAGCAGATCTTCGGCCCGCTTTGCTGAAGCTGCGTCAATCATGATCAAGCCCTGTGTCGTATCAATCCAAGCTAGGGTTTGGCTATTTTTGGTGAAGGCGCGCGGCAGCAGGGTTTGCAGCACTTCATCTTTAATGCTGTCTTTCTCGGTTTTTTTCAACTTGCGCTGCTGCTCTGCTTCAAGGCGTGCCACTTTTGCAGAAACGGCTTCTTTGATGACCGTTGCGGGCAGCATTTTCTCTTCTTTGCGCGCGCAGAGCAAAATTTGCCCCTGCGTGGCATGCACAAAGGCATCAGCATTACGGCCAAGAGGAGAAACCCAACCGAATTTGGCCATATCCTGACTGCCACACGGAGTAAACGCAAAATCAGCCAACTGTTTTTCTAGCGTTTCTGTTTGCAAGTTGATATCGCGACTGAAGCGGTAGACCATGAGATTTTTAAACCAGAGCATAAGACTTTCCGTGGGAAGAGAGAGTAATGCGCACAATAATAACGGATCAGGCTTTATCTTGTCGTCTTATCCGGCACAATGCGTAGTAATTATCTGTTTTCCTGTGTGTAACGAAGTGGATCAATATGACTGAAAAACGATTAAAAATAGTGCATACCGCCGACTGGCACTTAGGACACCATCTACACGGGTATGATCGCAGTGCCGAGCATCAGGCATTTTTAGATTGGCTACAGGCCACACTGTTGCGTGAACAGGCTGATGTATTGCTGGTGGCTGGCGATCTGTTTGATTCTGCAAATCCGCCGGCATCCGCATGGCAAATGTTGTACCGTTTTTTGGCTCACATTACCCGCCAGATGCCACATTTAAATGTGGTGATGATTGGTGGAAATCATGACTCGCCCAGTAAATTAGATGCACCGCATGAGCTGTTGCGCGCTTTTAACCTGCATTTAATCGGCGCAATCAGCCGTGATCAGCACGGTGAGCTGGAAACCGAACGCCTGCAAATTCCGTTGCTTGATGCCGAAGGTCAAGTGTGTGGCACTGTGCTGGCGGTGCCCTTTTTGCGCAGTGCTGATTTGCGCGGAACGGAAGATACCGAAGATCGGTTGTTATCAGGCGTACGGGCAGTGTATCGCTCGGCAGTCGCGGCGGCAGAGACTCAGCGTGGTCTTGCACCTATCCCACTAATAGGAATGGGGCATGCGTATATGGCGGCAGG
>CAMTGL010000034.1 GCA_947071955.1 uncultured Plesiomonas sp. | reverse complement strand
TCATTCTTGCATAGACAAAAATAAGCATACCAATGCTGCGTATAGGCGTGCAGTTGTATAGATGCTTGCCTGTCAGGCAGTGATACATCCACAATAATGATGTTTTGTTGAGCATTTATATTGATAACGGGGAGCGTGTGTAATGAGCATACTTATCTCTCTTGGTAACTCCGCTATCTTTGGCTAAATACACGCATATACACCTAGGTTGTTTATTTGGTGAGGTGATGTATTTCGCCCGAAGACCGGAAGCTTTGCGTCCTGACCTTTCAGTACAGTTTGCCATTTCATATCATTAAGTTACTTATTAACTAAACACGTAAAAGAGAAGGTGGTGTTAATTAGTAGCGTGGGGTGTAAGGTATTAACAAATACAGAGTTATAGATTATATCCAACATAGAATTCATATGATAAATACAAATTCTACAGAGGGATGATAATGTATGATTTATTATAGATTGTGTTAATTATCTACAATATTGAATAAGTATACCGTGTATTTTCTTTTTTTCAAATCATGCTGTCACATTTATGCGATAAAACGTAGACATAAAAAAGCGCACTAAATAAGTGCGCTTTTTCATAAAGTAGTTGTGTGGGAAAAGAGAATTAAAGCACTTTATGCGGACCAAAACACTCATAGTGAATACGGCCTGCATCAACACCCCAGCCTTGCAGCGTTTGGCCAATATGCTGCATAAAGGCCAATGGACCACAGAAGTAGTACTGCATATCTGGTGTATCTAGTGTGCTGCGCAGTGCTTGCAGATCAACGAAACCCTGATATTGATAATCTTCACCCGGCAGATCTTGTGCGGTAGGTTGGTTGTACCAAACATGGCGGTTGATATTGCTATGCTGTGCAGCTTGCGCATTAATGTCTGCGGCAAACGCATGGTGTTTGCCATTTTCAGCTGCGTGGATCCAGTGAATATCACCACTATGCTGTTGCTGAACCAGTGTATTAAACATACTCAGCATTGGGGTTAAACCTACGCCACCGGAGATCAGTGCGACCGGAGTGTGCGCTTGGGTTTGTAGGAAGAAATCGCCGTACGGCATGGCCAGTTCAACCACATCACCCACTTGTGCTTCATTATGCAGATACGGCGAAACTTTGCCGCCTTCTTCACGTTTTACTGCAATGCGGTAGGTTTTGCCGTTTGGTGCGTCAGACAAAGAGTACTGGCGAATTTCACGGTACTCAAAAGAGGCTGGACGCAGGTATACAGCCAGATACTGACCCGGTAAATAATCAGCAACAGGTTGGCCATCAACTGGCGCAAAAACAAAACTGGTGATCACATCACTCTCTTGGTTTTTTTCAACCAGAGTAAAAGCACGCGTACCTAACCAGCCACCATTTTGCGTTGAACGCTCTTGGTAAATAGCCGCTTCACGCCCGATAAAGACATCAGCCAATACCTGATACGCTTTTCCCCACGCATCCAGCACTTCTTGGCCTGGGTTAAACAGTTCGCGGATAGTGGCCAGCAAATGCTCACCCACAATCTGATATTGCGCCGGTTGGATATTAAAACTGGCATGTTTTTGTGCAATCTTCTCTACTGCTGGCAACAGCGCGGCCAGATTTTCGATGTTATTGGCATACGCGACAATCGCATTAAATAGAGCTTCGCGTTGACGACCGCTAGACTGATGCGCCATGTTGAAAATATCTTGCAACTCTGGGTGATGCGAAAACATCCGATCATAAAAATGCGCGGTCAGTTTCGGGCCTGTCTCTGCCAGCAGCGGAGCCGTTGCTTTTACAATAGCGATAGTTTGGGTATCTAACATAGTCAGTCGTCACTCTTCAAATTGGGATTATCATCTCGTCGCTATAAGTTGTATATTAAATGCACCTTTATAGTCAACCAAAAAATGTTAAAAATAAGCGCTATCTGACAAGCCAATTTGTGTCACAGTGCGGAACAAAAACAACGATAATAGCGCAATGCAATCGCCTGATTATCGATAGAGCCCCTGTATTTTTTTGTGGTGGAGAGTGTTGAGTGCAATTAACGAGTTTTACTGATTATGGCCTAAGAGCACTGATTTATATGGCCTTATTACCGGAAGGCAAACTGACAAATATCAGTGAAGTCACCCAAGCATACGGTGTCTCGCGTAATCACATGGTGAAAATTATTAACCAGCTCAGCCACATGGGTGTGGTTGAGGCAGTACGCGGTAAAAATGGCGGTATTCGGCTTGGCAGACCGGCAGCACAAATTTGTGTGGGGGATGTGGTGCGCGGCCTTGAGCCGATGCAGCTGGTAAATTGCAGCAGTGAGTTTTGCCATATTACACCGGCCTGCCGATTGAAGCAGATTCTGGCAGATGCCGCTGCGGCATTTTTGGCGGAGTTGGATAAGTACACACTGGCCGATTTAATCAGCCAAAACTTGCCGTTACGTCAGCTGTTACACTTGCCGGAATAGGGTATACTCGAGATTACCCTCCTCAACCGGACAGTTATTATGTCGCAGGATCCATATCTGGAAAGAGAAGCCGAGAAATACGAGCATCCGATCCCGAGTCGAGAATTCATACTGGCTCACCTTGCCGAGCGCCATGCACCTGCAAGCCGTGAAGAGTTGAGCCGTGAACTGGGTCTGACTGATGATGAGTCATTAGAAGGCCTGCGCCGCCGCTTGCGCGCCATGGAGCGTGATGGCCAACTGGTCTTCACCCGTCGCCAATGTTATGCCCTGCCTGAGCGCCTTGATATGGTGCGTGGTACCGTGGTCGGGCATCGCGATGGTTATGGTTTCTTGCGTGTTGAAGGGCAAAAAGACGATCTGTTCTTGCCTAACGATCAAATGCGCCAAGTCCTGCACGGTGATGTGATCTTAGCCCAACCGATGGGGCTTGATCGCCGTGGTCGTCGTGAAGCGCGCATTGTACGCGTTGTCGAACCACGTAAAGCCCAGATCGTTGGTCGCTATTTTATGGATCAGGGGCTCGGTTTTGTCGTGCCCGATGATAACCGAATTAGCCAAGATATCATGATCCCACCAGACGACAGCAATGGCGCGCGTATGGGCCATGTTGTGGTGGTGGAGCTGACTCAGCGTCCGGGTAAGCGGATCAATGCTGTCGGCCGTGTGGTCGAAGTGCTGGGTGAAAACATGGCTCCGGGCATGGAGATCCAAATTGCCCTGCGTAACCATGATATTCCGCATACTTGGCCAGAGGCCGTTGAAAAGCAAGTCAGCAAGTTAAAAGAAGAGGTGCCGGAAGAGGCTAAGCGTGGTCGAATCGACCTGCGTGATCTGCCGCTGGTGACGATTGACGGCGAAGATGCCCGTGATTTTGACGATGCCGTTTATTGCGAAAAAATTGCCTCTGGTGGTTGGCGTCTGTGGGTTGCTATCGCCGATGTGAGCTACTATGTTCGCCCGAAAACAGCGCTAGATACCGAAGCGCGTAATCGGGGCACATCAGTCTACTTCCCGTCGCAAGTGATCCCGATGCTACCGGAAGTGTTATCGAACGGATTGTGCTCACTTAATCCGCAAGTTGATCGCCTGTGCATGGTCTGCGAAATGACCATCTCGCCACGCGGGAAGCTCTCATCCTACACCTTCTATGAAGCGGTCATGAACTCCCACGCTCGTCTGACTTACAACAAAGTCTGGCGCATGCTCGAAGGTGATGAAGAGTTGCGTGAACACTACGCGCCACTGGTGCCGCATCTTGAAGAGCTGTATGGCTTGTACAAAATGCTGCGTAAAAACCGTGAACAGCGCGGCGCGATTGATTTTGAAACGCAAGAGACACAATTTATCTTCAATGCCAATCGCCGTATTGAGCGAATTGTACCGCTTGTTCGCAATGATGCGCACAAGATCATCGAAGAGTGCATGATCTTAGCGAATATCTCTTCAGCCCGTTTCATGGAAAAATACCAAGAGCCAGCGCTTTACCGCGTGCACGATCTACCGGGTGAAGAGCGTCTAACCGGTTTTCGTAGCTTCTTGGGCGAGTTAGGCTTGAGCCTGACTGGGGGATTAAAACCAGAACCGGCCGATTACGCTAAACTGATGGATGACATCAGTGAGCGTACCGATCGAGAGCTGATCCAGACGATGCTGCTGCGCTCAATGAAGCAGGCCATTTATGATCCGGAAAACCGCGGTCACTTTGGTTTGGCGCTCGAAGCTTACTCGCACTTTACCTCACCGATTCGCCGCTATCCGGATCTGTCACTGCATCGTGGCATTAAATATCTGTTAGCCAAGCAAGCCGGTGAAGCGAAAGATCGCTGGACAGGCAGCGGCGGCTGGCACTATCTCGACAGCGATATGGACCAGCTCGGTGAGCACTGTTCGATGTGTGAACGCCGTGCCGATGATGCAACGCGTGATGTCTCTGACTGGCTCAAGTGTGAGTACATGCAAGACCATGTCGGTGAAGAGTTCCGCGGCGTGATTGCAGCTGTTACCGGCTTTGGTTTCTTTGTCCGGCTTGATGAGCTGTTCATTGATGGCTTAGTGCATGTCTCTTCACTGGCGAACGATTACTACCAGTTTGATGCGGTAGGTCAGCGCCTGATTGGTGAGAACATGGGCAATATCTATCGTTTAGGCGATGGTGTGAAAGTCAAAGTCAGCGCTGTTCATCTGGATGAGCGTAAAATCGATTTTGAATTGCTGGAAACTGATCGTCAGCCACGTGGTGCGGGGAAAACAGCCCGTAACGCACTGAAAAATGGCGGAGAAAAGCGTACCGGCAATAAAAAATCAGGGCGCTCAAATAACGGTAAACCGGTATTTAATCTGCCGAAAGATGTAGAAAGCCGTGGCCCGAAAAAAGCGAAAGTCATCCGTTCCGACAAGCCAAAAGCTGGCGGAGCCAAGAAACCGAACCGAAAGAAGAAACAATAATCCATGAGTGATGTGATTTTCGGCATTCATGCCGTCAAATCGTTGCTGGAATCAGATCCAGAGCGATTTATCGATGTATTTATCCTCAAAGGCCGTGAAGACGAGCGTATGCGTCCACTGCTCAATGAGCTGCGCCGTGTTGGCGTGAGCATTCAGATGGCTAACCGTCAGGTGCTTGATGCCAAATCCGAAGGTGCGGTGCACCAAGGTATTGTGGCGCGAGTTACCGAAGGTAAGCAGTACGATGAGCACGACTTAAACGATCTGCTGGATAAAACGACGACCCCGTTTTTACTTATCCTCGATGGCATCACTGATCCGCACAACCTCGGTGCATGCTTGCGCAGTGCTGATGCTGCCGGTGTACACGCAGTGATTGCCCCGCGTGATCGCTCCGCTAAACTAAACTCGATTGCCCGTAAAGTGGCCTGTGGTGCTGCCGAGCATGTTCCGCTGATCAGTGTGACCAATCTGGCGCGTACGATGCGTGCGTTGCAAGAGCGTGGCATCTGGCTGGTAGGTACTGCCGGTGAAGCGACCCATGACCTGTACCAAAGCAAGCTTAACGGCCCGATGGCACTGGTGATGGGCGCAGAGGGCGAAGGTATGCGCCGTCTGACCCGTGAACATTGTGATGAGCTCATTAGCATCCCAATGGCCGGTACCGTCTCTTCACTGAACGTTTCGGTTGCTACGGGCATCTGCCTGTTTGAAGCCGTGCGTCAGCGTAAAGCGTAACAGAGCTTCATGGTTACCGGCCTTTTCTGGCCGGTAACACCGGATACGGCTGACCGTGGGTGTCAATCCCTTGGTGTAAACTATTACCGCCACTATTAGCCGTTTCTTTACACTTTTCCCGTTCCGCACGCCTGATAAGCCGCCGTCTAATTCAGCGATTTACGCGAATATTCTTGTATTCCCTGCTGGGGTTAAGTACACTTCGGCGGCTTAAATTCAGTCGTACTTTGAAATCGTTCCTTGCTTCCGCGGGCTGACGACTGACCCGGATCGGAGGCTGAATAATCCGTAAGGAGCAATTGATGCGTCATTACGAAATCGTATTTATGGTTCATCCTGACCAAAGCGAACAGGTTCCAGGCATGATCGAGCGTTACACTGGCTCAATCCAAGCTGTAGGTGGCACAATCCACCGTATGGAAGACTGGGGCCGCCGTCAACTGGCTTACCCAATCAACAAATTGCATAAAGCTCACTACGTTCTGATGAACGTTGAAGCTACGCAAGAAGTGATTGACGAGCTGGAAACTAACTTCCGCTACAACGACGCTGTAATCCGTAACCTGGTTATGCGTACTAAGCATGCAGTCACCGAAGCGTCACCAATGGCTAAAGCGCGTGAAGAACGTCGTGATCGTCGTGACGAATTCGCTGGTGCTGACGATAGCGCAGAGGAAGCTGCTGAGTAATTATCGCTATGACAGCTAATCGTCTGGTGTTGTCGGGCACAGTGTGCAAGATACCCAAGCGGTCAGTCAGCCCCGCCGGAATACCGCACTGCCAGTTTGTGCTTGAGCATCGCTCAGAACAACAGGAAGCCGGTTTTTCCAGACAAGCCTGGTGCCGAATGGTCGTGGTTGTCAGTGGGCAGGCGTCACAAGCAAATACTCACAGATTAGCGGTTGGCAGCAACCTGATGGTTACCGGTTTTATTACCCATCATCAGACCCGCAACGGACTAAATCAATTAGTGTTGCATGCCGAGCAGATCGAATTTATAGATTCAGGAGACAAGCCACATGGCACGTTATTTCCGTCGTCGTAAGTTCTGCCGTTTCACAGCGGAAGGCGTTCAAGAGATCGACTACAAAGATACCTTCACTCTGAAGAACTACATTACCGAAAGCGGCAAGATTGTTCCTAGCCGTATCACAGGTACTCGTGCTAAGTACCAGCGTCAGCTGGCACGCGCTATCAAGCGTTCACGTTACCTAGCTCTGCTGCCGTATACTGATGGTCATCAGTAATAGGCTGCTGTCTGTATTTTAAGACTCTAAAGAGGACACGGTAATGGAAGTTATTCTGCTTGATAAAGTTGCAAACCTGGGTAGCCTTGGTGACAAGGTAAACGTTAAGGCTGGTTACGCTCGTAACTATCTGGTACCTCAGGCTAAAGCAGTGATGGCAACTAAGAAGAACATCGAGTTCTTCGAAGCTCGCCGCGCTGAATTAGAAGCCAAACTGGCTGAAACCCTGATTGCAGCCGCAGCACGTGCAGAGACTCTGACTGCACTGGCGCGCGTAACCATCACCTCTAAAGCGGGTGACGGTGGCAAGCTGTTCGGTTCTATCGGTACTCGCGATATCGCTGATGCCGTAACCGCAGCAGGCGTTGAAGTTTGTAAGAGCGAAGTTCGTCTGGACAATGGTGCTCTGCGCACCACTGGCGAGCACGAAATTCGCTTCCAACTGCACGGCGAAGTTTTCGCTACTGTAGTTATCAGCGTAGAAGCTGAAGCATAATTGTTTCGCTTTCTTGCTTAAGAAAAACGCCGACTTTTGTCGGCGTTTTTTGTTTCTACACTACCTTCAATCAACTTCAGCTAAAACAACCCATATTACGCATTCTCTCTCGTGTAGCCACAAGGTATACTTGCCGGCTCAGTCTCATTTCTATCATCCGTTAGGGTGATACTCTCAAGTGCAGTGAATGTCTATGGCGGTTAAACAAACCAAACCCACACGCAGAGATGCGCAGGTTGACGGCATTAAACTGCCGCCACACTCATTAGAAGCTGAACAATCTGTTCTCGGCGGCTTAATGCTGGATAACGAACGCTGGGATAACGTGGCCGAAAAAGTAGTGGCTCGTGATTTTTACAGCCGTCCGCACCGTCTGATTTTTGAAGAGATGCACCGCTTATTAGAGCGTAGTAAGCCCATTGACCTGATTACGCTCTCTGAATCCCTTGAAGTAAAAGGGATTTTAGATGATGTCGGTGGCTTTGCCTATTTAGCTGAATTATCGAAAAACACCCCCAGTGCGGCCAATATCTCTGCCTATGCCGAGATAGTCCGTGAGCGTGCGGTGGTGCGCGACATGATTTCGGTGGCACATGAAATTGCCGATGCCGGTTACGATCCGCAGGGCCGTAACAGTGAAGATTTGCTCGATCTGGCTGAGTCTAAAGTCTTCCAGATTGCTGAAAATCGGGTCAGCAAAGATGAAGGCCCGAAAAGTATCGAGAGCATTTTGGAAGATACTGTTTCGCGTATTGAGCAGTTGTACCAGCGCCCGCACGACGGCGTGACCGGTGTCTCGACCGGTTTTGGTGATTTGGATAAAAAAACGGCTGGCTTGCAATCTTCTGATCTGATTATCGTGGCCGCACGACCTTCAATGGGTAAAACCACGTTCGCGATGAACCTGTGTGAAAATGCGGCGATGATGCAGGATAAACCGGTACTGATTTTCAGCCTTGAGATGCCTGCTGAACAGATCATGATGCGTATTCTGGCTTCACTTTCCCGCGTTGATCAAACCCGTATTCGTACCGGTCAGCTCGATGATGAGGATTGGGCGCGGATCTCAAGTACCATGGGCTTGTTGCTGGAAAAGCGCAACATGTACATTGATGACTCGTCTGCGCTAACGCCGACCGAGCTGCGTGCCCGTGCGCGGCGGATTTTCCGTGAGCATGGTGGTCTGAGCATGATCATGGTCGATTACCTGCAATTGATGCGCGTTCCGGCACTTTCTGACAACCGGACACTGGAAATTGCCGAAATTTCCCGTTCACTCAAAGCGCTGGCTAAAGAGCTGCAAGTGCCGGTGGTCGCGCTGTCACAGCTGAACCGAAGTCTGGAGCAACGTGCCGATAAGCGGCCGGTAAACTCCGATCTACGTGAATCAGGCTCTATCGAGCAAGATGCTGACTTGATTATGTTTATTTATCGTGATGAGGTATATCACGAGAATAGTGATCAAAAAGGCGTGGCCGAGATCATTATCGGTAAACAGCGTAACGGCCCGATAGGCTCGGTGCGCTTGGCGTTCCAAGGACAGTGGTCTCGGTTTGATAACTATGCCGGCCCTGCATATGACGATGAGTATTAAGGACAAACACGTGAAAGCAGCGACCGCAGTGATTGATCGCATCGCGTTGCGACATAATCTGCAACGGGTTAAGGATTTTGCACCAGACAGCCGGATTATCGTAGTCGTTAAAGCCAATGGTTATGGCCATGGTTTGGTGGAAGTAGCGCACACACTCAAAGAGCAGGCCGATTGTTTCGGGGTCGCGCGTATTGAAGAGGCACTGGCCTTACGCTCCGGTGGTATTGTAAAACCGATTCTTATGCTGGAAGGGTTCTTCTCTGCCGAAGATTTACCGGTACTGGTCGCCAATAATATTGATACTGTAGTACACAGTATCGAGCAATTGGAAGCGCTTGAGCAGGCCGTACTGGATAGGCCTATCACGGTCTGGATGAAACTCGATACCGGCATGCACCGTTTAGGTGTTCGCCCAGAGCATGCAGAGGCTTTTTATCAGCGCTTGCAGACCTGCCGTAATGTGGTGCAGCCGGTGCGCTTTATGAGCCATTTTAGCCGTGCTGATGAGCCAGAAGTGAGCACGACGAGCGATCAGTTGGCCTGTTTTGACTCGATTGTGGCAACCAAACCGGGCGCGCAGTCTATCGCGGCATCTGGTGGTATTTTGTTATGGCCACAATCACACCGTGACTGGGTGCGCCCGGGCATTATTATGTACGGTATCTCACCATTTAATGATTCGTTTGCCGACTGCTACGGGCTGCGTCCAGCAATGACGCTCAAATCAAGTCTGATTGCCGTACGTGAACATAAAGCGGGCGAGCCGGTTGGTTATGGTGGTTGTTGGGTGAGTGAGCGCGATACTCGCTTAGGTGTGGTCGCCATCGGGTATGGTGACGGTTATCCGCGTGATGCTGCAACCGGTACACCGGTACTGGTGAACGGCCGTATTGTTCCGTTAGTCGGGCGGGTCTCTATGGATATGGTGACTGTTGATCTAGGGCCGGAAACGCAAGATAAAGTCGGCGATGAAGCCATTTTATGGGGAGAGGGTTTGCCGTGCGAGCAGGTCGCGCAATATACCGGTACCATCGCTTATGAGTTGGTGACTAAACTGACACCTCGGGTGCAGATGCAGTATATCGGCGATTAACAGTTAATGACTCCAACGGTATATCGTTTTTGCCGTTTAATAACGCTGTATCGACAGGCAATCAGCAGACTGTGTTCAGTCATGATTGCCTGCATACAAAAGAGAGCGGGTTCAGGTTACATTCTGTTGTACCGTTATTTGGTCCTCAATTATTCAGCCCACAGTGCTTTACCGTACAGACGCTTATTCCAGTCTTCTACCATCCCGCTGTGCAAACGAGCCTGCACCTGATTTTTCCAGCTGACCGAAAGTTGCTCACAGTCATTCATCGCTATCAACCCGACATGGTTGAGTGGCTCAGTGTAAAAAATATGGTTCATATGGTAGACCGAAAGCGGGCAATCACCGTGGGTCAGCAGTGTTAATGTATCATCTGGTTGCACTCTACCTGCCTGTAACACGCGCAACAACCAGCCAGTACGGGCACTGTTTTGCATCGCCATCGCCAGATTTTCAACCTCAAAACGCACGTTCAGTTTATAGCAGGGCGAGCGCGGCTGGCTGATTTGTACAACAGCTTCCCCTAATTGAAACACATCGCCAACATGACAGTTCTCTTCGGTCAGCCCAAATCCTGACAGATTCTCACCAAACGCACCGCGGATAAAATTCGGATTATCAGGATAAATACTCTTCCAGTACTCATAGTGTTCTGCCGGATAGTAGTGCAGCGCGCGTTCAATACCACCGTGGTGACGGGTATCGGCTTGATGATCGCCTTCAAAACCCAACTCACTCAAAAAAAGCGCATTTTTACTCTCATTTTTGTAGATGGCACTGTGAATACCATGCAGCTGTGTACTACATGCCCCGTGGAAAATGCGCATTTCACTGCTGTTCATGATTTCCTCGTTTGCTTGATTTAAAAGGAAGAGAGCATTAAAACTGTGATCTTAATCTCTCTATGGTGGCATTGTCGTTATTGATTACGCTCAGAGTAGTAAACTTTCGTAAAACAAGGTTTCTCGGCACTAATTTGGTGCCTGAAAACCCTAATCTGTTCTTTAATTAAGTTATTTAATTTAAAACCGCTTTCTAAAAACAGATCAATTTATAGGAACACATGAGAATGAAGAATATTAATCCGACCCAAACGGCGGCATGGCAACAGCTAGAGCAGCACTATCAAACAATGCGTCATACCCATCTGCGCGATCTTTTCGCCGATCAGACGGATCGTTTTACCGCGTATTCTGCTGAATTTGAAGACCAATTTTTGTTAGATTATTCGAAAAACTTGATTAATCAATCAACTATGACGCATCTTTTTGCATTAGCAGAACAAACCGATCTGCCTGCATCTATCAAATCAATGTTCAGCGGCGAAAAAATTAACCGCACCGAAGATCGTGCGGTACTGCATATTGCACTGCGTAACCGTAGCAACACCCCGATCATGGTCGATGGCCGCGATGTGATGCCGGAAGTCAACGCGGTGCTGACCAAAATGAAAGCATTTTGTGATCGCGTGATTGGCGGTGAGTGGAAAGGCTATACCGGTAAAGCCATTACTGATGTGGTGAATATCGGGATCGGCGGCTCAGATCTTGGCCCTTACATGGTCACTGAAGCGCTGAAAGCGTATAAAAACCACCTGAATATGCACTTTGTCTCTAACGTTGATGGAACACACATTGCCGAAACGCTGAAAACCCTCAACCCTGAAACCACACTCTTTTTGGTGGCTTCAAAAACCTTCACCACGCAAGAAACCATGACCAATGCGCTCTCTGCGCGTGCATGGTTCTTGGCGGCAGCAGAGGATCAAGCGCATGTCGCTAAACACTTTGCTGCGTTATCAACCAATGCCAGCGCAGTCGCGGCATTCGGTATTGATACTGCCAATATGTTTGAGTTCTGGGATTGGGTTGGTGGGCGTTACTCCCTCTGGTCAGCCATTGGCTTGTCAATTGCGCTATCGATTGGTTTTGAGAATTTCGAGCAACTGCTGTCTGGTGCCCACGCGATGGACCGCCATTTTGCCGAAACCGAACTGTCGCACAACCTACCGGTTTTGCTGGCGCTGATTGGCCTGTGGTACAACAACTTCTTTGGTGCTGAAACCGAAGCCATTTTACCGTATGACCAATACATGCACCGTTTTGCCGCCTATTTCCAGCAGGGAAATATGGAATCAAACGGTAAATCGGTCGATCGCAACGGTGATCCGGTGAATTACCAGACCGGTCCGATTATCTGGGGTGAGCCGGGCACCAACGGTCAGCATGCGTTTTATCAGCTGATCCATCAGGGCACAAAACTGATCCCGTGTGACTTTATTGCACCGGCTAACAGCCATAACCCGCTAGGCGATCATCACGCTAAACTGATGTCGAACTTCTTTGCTCAAACCGAAGCGCTGGCATTTGGTAAAACGGCCGCTGAAGTGGAAGAGGAGTTTGTTTTGGCCGGTAAAACTGCCGCAGAGGTTGAGCATATCGTTCCGTTCAAAGCCTTTGAAGGCAACCGCCCAACTAACTCTATCTTGCTGCGTGAAATCACCCCGTACAGCTTAGGGGCACTGATTGCTTTGTATGAGCACAAAATCTTTGCACAAGGCGCAATGCTGAATATTTTC
>CAMTGL010000033.1 GCA_947071955.1 uncultured Plesiomonas sp. | reverse complement strand
TACAGAAGATGTCGCGTTCGGGGTCTCAGCACCATTTGAATTTGGCGGCGTCGTATTTTCAGCTTTCTCCACAGCCAACAGCGCATCAACCACATTCCCCGGTAATACCACACGTTTGCTGCTTTCCGGCAACATAGTGGCTTGCGTGGTGGTACCTGCGGTAGCCGGTGTAGATAACTGCGTCACCGCGCTGTGTTCATTGAGGCGAAATTTTTCATCGGCCTGAATCGGCGCAACATCACCACGGCCTAAACGACCTTGAACATCGGGGATCGGATTTAATGCCGTACCTTCAACCTGTGGCAGTGTCACTGTGCCTGCTGGATCGGTGGTATTCTTGTCAGCATCACTGCTAACTGACGGCGCGCGATCACCGGCAACAAAGCCTGACGAAACAGGCGCTGAGTGCTCAGACCACCATACCCAACCACCCGCAGCCACTGCCAGCGCAACAATCACGCCCAGTGATATCATGCCCCAAGCAGTACGCGTTTCATCATGACGACGCGCCACCGGCACAGCTAACGGCTCATCATCGTACACCGGAACCGCCGGTTTTTCGGCATTAGCCAAAATTGCCGCCGGGCGTAATACCGTTCCGAGCAGTGTCTCAGCCTCTTGTGTCGAGCGGTCAGCACGCACCAACGCGGCTTTAAGCAATGCCAGAGCTTCTGCACGTGGTAGTGAGGGAATATCAATGGTCATGGGCGCAACACCCGCCTGCACGGGCAGCGCTTTAATTTGTTCTGCCAATGCCTCGGCCGGTGCGAACAAAATAACAGCACAACGGCGATTATCCGGCTGCTTACTGGTACCGGCCAGATGCCATAACTCCATCAGCATCGACTCAGACAGCAGTTCGGCATTATCAACAATAATCAGTAGATCACGGCGATCAGCCCGTGCCAATTCAGGTAAAAAATCAGCCAATAACATGGCATCATCATACGCGGCTTTATCCACCAACTGGTGCACCAACAACGACCGTACCAGTGCATCAGATTGCCCCTGTCGGCCGACTAATAACGCCGTACGCACTCGCTCTGCATCTTGTTCATCGAGTAACTGCTGGGCCAGAAAACTTTTTCCGGCACCCTGCGGAGCACTGATATGAATAAAAGGCGAACCAAAGCGGCTCAGAAAACGTGTACGTGAAAGCACCTGAGTTTGTGAATCAAGCTCAACCCAAAAACGGGAAGGCGTATGTTCCATGTCTGTTAACCTCGGCATTCGCCAATTGCTGCCAATACGTGGTGCGGTTCAGTGCCGCTGACCACATTGGCTTGTCCAATACCTTGTGGCAACACCAGCCGTAGTGTACCGGCCAGTACTTTTTTATCCCGCATCATATGGGGGATATAGCGCTCTGGTGGCATGCTGGCTGGGCCGCTGACCGGCAGTTTTGCGCGCAATAACAGTGCACGTAAACGTGCAACATCACTGGCCGAACACTGACCCAGCCTCACTGCGGTCTGTGCTGCCATCATCATTCCTGCGGCTACCGCTTCACCGTGTAGCCACACCCCATAGCCCATTTCAGCTTCAATGGCATGGCCAAAGGTGTGACCCAGATTGAGTAATGCGCGTTGCCCTTGCTCTGTCTCATCAGCGGCCACGACCTGAGCTTTAAGCTCACAGCAACGCTGAATACAGTAGGTTATTGCTTGTGGCTCAAGCGCTTGAACCCGTTCGAGGTTCAACTCAAGCCACTGAAAAAATTCAGCATCAATAATGACACCGTACTTGATCACTTCCGCCAGCCCGGCTGCAAACTCTCGCTCCGGCAAGGTTTGCAAACTCTCAATATCAATAATCACTGAGATGGGCTGATGAAAGGCACCAATCATATTTTTGCCCAGCGGATGGTTCACCGCTGTTTTACCACCTACTGACGAATCAACTTGCGCCAACAGCGTCGTTGGGATTTGAATAAAATCCACACCACGCTGATAGCAGGCAGCGGCAAAGCCTGTCAGGTCACCGATCACTCCTCCTCCCAGCGCAATCAAGGTCGTATCCCGACCGTGATTGTGCTGCAGCAGAGCCGAAAACACCTGATCCAGCACCGTCAGTGATTTGTATTGCTCACCGTCGGCCAGTATCAGTGTATCGACCTGACACCCCAACGTTTTTAATGTTGCAGTGACGCAGCTCAGGTACAGCGGAGCGAGTGTCTCATTCGTCACGATCATCACCTTGTCACCGGAGGACAATGGATGAAAAGAAGCCGGGTGCGTAAGCAGTCCGGCTTGAATCGTGATAGGGTAGCTACGCTCCGCGAGTTCTACGGTAATCCTTTCCATGGCATAACTTTCCTGATGGTTTATTGCCTGATGACTTACTGCTTTTCCAACATATCAATGATCTGTGTCGCAACAACTTTTGCGCCTTGATCATCGGTGCGGATGGTAATATCAGCAATTTCCTCATACTGAGGATTACGTACAGAGGCTAGATCAACTAGCACTTCACGCGGCTCAACATCACCTTGCAACAGCGGGCGCTTTTTATCGCGTTGTGTCCGCGCTAATTGCTTTTCAATCGTGGTTTCTAAATAGACAACAACACCACGCGCAGAAAGACGGTTACGGGTTTCACGGGATTGGATAGAACCACCCCCAGTCGCCAGTACAATGCCCTGCTTTTCAGTCAGATCATTGATCACTTTCTCTTCACGAACACGAAAGCCTTCTTCACCTTCAACGTCGAATACCCAGCTAATATCTGCACCGGTACGACGTTCAATTTCTTGATCGGAGTCGAAGAATTCCATATTCAGCATCTGCGCAAGGTATCTGCCGATAGTACTTTTACCGGCACCCATAGGGCCGATTAGGAAAATATTACGTTTCTCTGCCATGTTTTTCGGTTTTTGCTTAAAACAACGTTTAAATACACCTCGCCCCGTCAAAAAAAACACCACGACGAGACATGACCTGAATCCTCAATAAGAACGTAGTACGAGATCAGACTGAAAATTATCTCAAGAGTGGGGCTAGTTTGGCAACAGCATAAAGGCATGCTTTCGAAAACTGCGGCTGCAATCTCCGAAAGCAATCATCAAGGAGAGAGGTTTAACCACTGATAGGATCAGTGCTTACCGGACGATTCATGTTACCTTGAACGACACGTGGCGTAACAAAAATCACTAACTCACGTTTGCCAGATTTATCCATATCACGTCTAAATAGACGTCCCATGACAGGAATATCACCCAGTACCGGTACCTTATCTACACCTTTGATAGTAGTGTGCTGGAATACGCCGCCAAGTACAACTGTTTCGCCATCATCAACCAGAACTTGTGTTTCAACCTCTTGCTTATCCACTGAAACTGCCTCTCCTCTCCCTATCTTATATACTTTACCCGGTGAGTTTTGGCTAACTTTCAGATCTAAAATAATTTGGCCATTAGGCGTAATCTGCGGTGTTACATCCAAACCGAGTACCGCATCTTTAAATTCAATGGTCGATGCACCGCTGGAACTGGCCACTTCATACGGCAACTCCGTACCCTGTTTGATACTGGCCTGCTTTTTGTTGGCAGTCAGTAAACGCGGGCTGGCAACTACTTCCACATTGTTTTCACGCTCTAACGCTGATAGCTCTAAATCCAGCAATTTGCCGTTAATTTTGGCAATTTGGAAGGCAATAGAGGCTGCCCCTGCTGACGCGGGCATATTCACGTTCAGGAAGTTTTCGGTTGTTAACGGCGCTGTAGAGTCAGATAACCCTTCCAATGATGCTCCGACATCGCCCTGACCTTGTGGTGCAAGCATGCCCCAACGAACGCCAAGTTCATCTAAGCTTTCATCGTTAATGGTGACAATACGCGCTTCAATTTGCACCTGACTGACAGGCCTATCCAGTGATGCGACCATCTGGCGAACGGTATCAAGCACGTTATCAATATCACGTACCAGCAAGGTATTGGTGCGCTCATCGACAGAAACAGATCCCCGGCTAGAGAGCATCCGGCCATTGGCCGCAGTCAACATGGCCGCAATATCAGAGGCTTTGGCAAAGTTAATGTCGATATACTCGGTAAGCAACGGTTTGAGATCATTAACCTGCACATCGGCTTCCATTTCACGGCGTTCACGATCAATTAAGACATCGCTCGGGGCCACCAGCAACACATTGCCATCAATGCGCTTATCTAGCCCTTTAGCACGCAAAATAATATCTAGCGCCTGCTGCCAAGGTACGTTATCCAAACGCAAGGTGATCTCGCCCTGCACACTGTCAGTTGTCACCAAGTTGAACTGGTTATAATCGGCAATCACCTGCAGTACCGTACGAATCGGTACATTTTGGAAATTCAATGAGATAGGTTTGCTGTATTGCGCAGGATTACTGGTCTGGGCGCGCGCAGAGTTAGCCCGCCGGATCTGCACTTTGACCTGCTGGCCGATACGCTGTTGATCGTAATCCACCGGCCCTTTCAGATCCAATACGAGCCGTGTACTCTGGCCGGTACTCTCACTGCGGATATTTTTTACGGCAGTTCCTCTACGGCTGACATCCATTTTATACGGATCACCCGAGAGCTGTGTGCGGGGCAAATCTATCACTAAACGGCCACTACTCTGCCGAATAGCCAGATCAGCGGGCGGCTGCACAAAACTCAGATTTAGCTCAGCTTGACCATCACCGCGCGGTACAAAATCCATTGACAGCAGCGTACTGCCGGTGGGTTTTAATGCCGGATTATTTTGTAAAGATTGAGCGGCATTACCGGCCGGTTTACCAAGCAGCAACACATAACTTTTACCTTCGGCTCTGATCTCATACGGGGCTTGGCGGCCCAGATCAAAGGCCAGTTGAGTGCCATTGCTTGCGGCTTTAACCCCAATAGCACGCAGTAGCGGATTATTAACCCGAACCGTATTCCCTACGCGGCTTTTATCAACACCGGAAAACGTCAGTGCCAGCGTATTGGCCAACATATCTCGCTGCTGTGCGGGAGTAGCAACAGGCTGGTCAAACACCATGTTCACCGCTAAGCGGTCTCCTTCCTGGCGCAACTTAATATCTTCGAGTGTGGCGGCCCACGCGCTAGCGCTGATGCTGAAACAGGCACTGGCCATTAGCCAATACCCGATACTGCGAACTGCTCCCTTCATCATTATTTTATCCTATATTCTGTGTAACCTATCAGCTACCAAAAGGCGATGTATCCAGCGCCAACGCGACCTGCCGTTGCTGCCAGCAGCCACGGCCATCACTGATCATTTCATTAAGCTCAATTGCCGATGCACTCACTTTATTGATGCTGCCCCAGTTCAGCCCGATATAATCACCGGTACCAATGCGGACCAGCTCTGCATCAGGAGTCTCAATCAAGGCCCACAACTGGGCTTTATCGCCAATCACACCACGAAACTTAAGTTTTTCCAGGCCGTACTGCTCTAAGGCGGTTTTCTTGCGCTCTGTATTGGGCTGTGCGCAGTCAAATCCACGATCGCCTGCCACTTCCATCTGTGGCGTCATAAACGGGTTACGCAGCGGCGCAGCAACAAATAGCAAACGCCCGGTGCGCTCGAGTGCCTTTGGCGGTGTCATTTTCTCAAACGGCACGCCACTGTAGATATCTTGTAAGACGAGATCCAAATCCTGCTGATCACTGTCACCGCATCCTGCCAGCAACAGACCGATGCCAAGTAGTGCAACACACCGGATCCCCTGTTGATTGCTCATCATGGTTTCACCTCGGCAGGTTGCAGTGCTTTGAGCTCATCGGCACTCAACAAACGAAAGGTCGTTGCCCGTACCGAAAAGCCAAGGTTCTCTTCCTGTTTGCGCTCTAATGTCAGGTCACTGAGGGTAATAATGCGCGGTAACAAGGCAATATCACTTGAAAACTGCCCCAGCTCTGAAAATGAGCCTTTCAACTCTAGTTGCAACGGCAGCGCCTGTAGTAGCCCTTGTGGTTGTGGCGTCATCCAGTTGATACGATCAAACTGCATACCGTTACGTGTTCCGACCATAGTGATAGAATCAAGTAACGAGGCCAGCTCATCTTGCGAGGGCAATTGTCGGCTCAGCAGTGCCAACTGATTGGTTAATAACCGATACCGCTCTCGAGCAATCGGCAATTGTGCCGCCAGATTAGCCTTACTGCGAATTTGCAGCAGCATCTCTTGCTCTTTAGCTTGTGCATCTTGGTAATCCTGCCAGTCAGGCAGTAAGATAAACCATGCCACCGCAGCACAGACAATAACGGTAACCAAGCTGATAAATATCCACTGCATTTTGCGTGGCCAGTAGGCTATCTGATCGAGGTCGAGTTCACTCCACTGGCTCATCCTTTGATCTCTCCAAGCTTTTGCTTCATTTCCGATAACAGCTGAAAACGCATTTTGAATTCATCAAAACTTGCGCCATCTTTATTGGCCACAATCGCATCAATTGATACAGCATCGAGCCAATAAGAGGATTCAACCTGCCGTACCATCGAGGAGAGGCGTACGTTAGACTCACTGCGGCCAGTAATTTCAACCCGCTCACCGTTTAGGGTGATTTTGTCGATATACACGCCGGTCGGAACCACCAGTGGTAAGAGGTTAAACAGGCGGGTGACCTGATCACGCTGGCGTTGCAGTGCCGATACCGCTGCAATCCGCTTATTGACCAGTTCTTCTTTTGCTTTGATGTCTCGTAACTCGGCCAATTTAATATCAAGGGTCGTGATTTCTGATTGCAAACGTGCTAAACGGTTTTGCTGTGTATCATTGAGCTGTGAAATACTCAGCCATACGGCCGCCAGCAACAAACACCAGACACCTGCCCATACCGAAACTTGCTGTAAAAACAGTTGCTGTTTTTGCTGCCGTTCCAATTCGCGCCACGGCAATAAATTAATGCCTTTCATCAGCTTGCCTCCCACACAGCCAAGCCACAGGCTAACGTAAACGGCCATGCATCTTCTTGCTGCGGTGTGCTAACCGTTAAAGAAAGCCCCGCAAAGGGTGACCAACCCTGTACTGGAATCGAAAGCTGGGCACTCAATAAGCGCGCTTCACTTTCATTAATCTGCCCGCTAACCAGCAAACCGTTGGATTGACGGCCCGTTGAGTGGTACATCTGACGGATCAGTCCAATCTGGCGAGTCACTTCATTGAGCCACTGCTCTTGCAGTAAATTTCCAGGAATAAAGGGTGTTGAATCATCTTGTAGTGGGATATTCAAAGGTTGATCGCGAAAGAACAGCGGTGCATCCGGCACAGAAGAGACCAAAATGTTGCGTGAGGATAAATGCACTAACAGTTGTTGCCCAAACTCAATACCGGCTGGCAGCGCACTGCGAGCAAGATCAACGGCACGCCTTAATGCTAATGGGCTAATATCCACCACATCTGCCGTTAACCCGCCTTGTGTCAACATCGAAAGGTACTCATTCATTAGCTCACGGCGCGCAGCCGTAACAACCAGTTTGATACGGCCATTGGCCGTAGGTACACCTTCGGCACGAAAATCAAATGCCAGTTCATGCGGTGGCAGCGGAAACAGAGCCGGAAGTTCAGCTTCCACCCGAAATAAACGCTCTTGCTCGGTTAAAAAAGCATCCACCATTAAGGTTTTCTGCATAACCGCCGAACCGGGCAGTGCAATACTGAGCCGAGCCAGACGGCGGGGCAGTATTTTTTGCACCTGAAGTAATACACCCTTAAGCAGCTCAGGTTGCACTAAACGGTCGCCTTGAAATGTGCCGGTTGGCAGGGCAATGCTATGCCAACCCAACAGCTCCCAGCCTTGTCGACGCGAACGGCACCACACAACCCGAACGGCATCACTGGCAATGTCCAACCCTACACTGACAGAGCGTGCAAACATGACTCTCCCATACATCTTATTGATGTGCTTCTGACGAAAGATCAAAAAAAACTAAGCAAACTGACGAAAGTGCGAAGAAAAAAACAGCTAAGGGGTTACCCTTTTACGCCATGCCTTTATACTACGCACTTATTGTTAATAAACCGTTAGCTGCTTTAATCGCGGGAATTCTCAGGTGAAGCTCATAAAGTATTTTTTTGTCGTTACACTTAGTTGCATCCTTCTGGGAGGCGCTTCAGTGTACGGCTTATATGTTTACGTCAAGCCTCAGTTGCCCGATGTTGCAACGTTGCGTGATGTCCGATTGCAAACCCCTATGCAGGTTTACAGTGCCGATGGCAAACTGATTTCTCAGTTTGGTGAGAAGCGCCGTATCCCCCTGACACTAGAACAAATTCCACCGCAACTGGTGAATGCCTTTATTGCAACAGAAGATAGCCGCTTCTATCAACATGATGGTATTGATCCAATTGGAATTTTGCGAGCTGCCTTGGTTTCTTTGACCGCCGGGCATGCAAAACAGGGTGCAAGTACCATCACCCAACAGTTAGCTCGTAACTTTTTCCTCAGCCCTGAAAAAACCATTATGCGTAAAGTCAAAGAGGTTTTTTTGGCGCTACGCATTGAACAGTTACTGACAAAAAACGAAATTCTTGACCTATACCTGAATAAAATTTATTTAGGCTACCGTGCCTACGGTGTCGGTGCGGCCGCACGCGTTTACTTTGGAAAGGATATTGATCAACTGACGTTGAGTGAAATGGCGATCATTGCGGGCCTACCTAAAGCGCCGTCAACATTGAACCCTCTCTATTCACTGACTCGCTCAGAAAACCGCCGTAATGTGGTGCTCTCTCGGATGCGGGAAGAGAACTACATCACCCAAAGCCAGTATCAAGAGGCAATTAAACAGCCGATTGTTGCCAGCTATCACGGTGCTGAAATTGAATTAAATGCACCGTATTTGGCGGAAATGGTTCGCCAAGAGATGTTCAGCCGCTACGGTGAAGATGCATATACCGATGGCTTTAAGGTCTACACCACGGTTGACTCCAGCGTACAAGCTGCAGCCGATAATGCATTGCAAGATAATGTTATCGGTTACGATATGCGCCACGGCTACCGAGGCCCTGCTAACCAGCTATGGAAAAGTGGTCAGCCGGTTTGGGATAGCAGTAAGATCGTCAGCAGCCTGAAAAATTTACCCACTTATGGCCCGTTTCAGGCCGCTGTTGTGACGGCGGTACAGGATAAAAGTGCCACCGCGCTGCTCGGTAATGGTGAGAGCATTACGCTGAACTGGGATGGCATCAAATGGGCTCGCCCGTTTATCAGCGATACCCGTCAAGGTGCATCACCTAAAAGTGCCCGTACAGTGCTCAATGCTGGTGAGCAGATTTGGGTTCGATCACTCAATGATGTCTGGTGGCTAGGCCAAGTCCCCGATGTCAACTCTGCACTGGTTTCGCTTAACCCAGACAATGGCGCAGTAAAAGCGCTGGTTGGCGGTTTTAGCTATAACCAGAGCAAATTTAACCGCGTAACGCAGTCAATTCGTCAGGTCGGCTCCAACATTAAACCGTTTATCTACGCCGCGGCATTAGAAAAAGGGTTATCTTTAGCCACTATTCTCAATGACGCCCCGATTACCCGCTGGGATTCTGGTGCTGGCAGCAATTGGCGGCCAAAGAACTCACCTGCAGTTTATGATGGTCCTCTACGGTTACGTGAAGGGTTAGGTCTGTCAAAAAACGTGATGATGGTCCGCGCATTACGGGCAATTGGCGTTAATTTTGCGGCTGATTTTCTTGAGCGTTTTGGCTTTAATCCTGCCAACATCTCCCGCTATGAGTCTTTAGCGCTGGGAGCGGCTGATTTTACCCCGCTGTCTGTCGCACGCGGTTACTCAGTTTTTGCCAATGGTGGCTATTTAATTACGCCTTATTTCATCAGCAAAATTGAGGACTCAAACGGTAAATTGCTGGAGGAAACCAAACCACTGATTGCCTGTACGGGAACCTGCAATATACCGGTGGTATACGGTACAACAGCAAAAGCAGCAGTATTGGGTAACGCACTAACTGAAGATCTTCCTGCACAAGACGGGGCAGTACCTATGCCACAAATTGAGCATGTTGATACACCGCTGCTTACACAGACGGAAACCAGTGAAGGTTATGCACCGCATGTTATCAGTACCCAACTGGCATTTTTAATTCGTGATGCACTCGAGTCTGCTATTTGGGGTGAACCGGGTGCCGGCTGGCAAGGTACTGGCTGGCGAGCAGCAAAATTGCTCAAACGGCATGATATTGGCGGTAAAACCGGTACCACCAATAATTCAAAAGATGCGTGGTACTCTGGATACGGGCCGAGTACGGTAACGACTGTATGGGTTGGTTTTGACGATCACCGCCGCGAATTGGGCCGTTCAACACAAAATCCAAACTTAAGTGGCCAAGTTATTTCAGGTTACGAAGGGGGCGCAAAATCAGCCCAGCCAGCATGGAACGCATTTATGCAGGCTGCGCTTAACGGGATCCCTGAGCAACCAAAACAGAGCCCTGGCGGTATTTTAAGTATCCCGATTGACATGACAACCGGTCAATACGCCGATGGGTCTGGCCGTGCACGGGTTGAGTATTTTATTCCCGGAACAGAACCAACAGAAAAGCCAACACATGAAGTAGGAACAACCATCATCGATAGCTCGGGCTCTCAACAAGAGTTGTTCTGATTTAGCTCTCAATACTTTATTTGGCATTGATGTATCAAAAGGCCGCAGTACATACCATTATGCTGCGGCCTTTTTATTTGTTGCAATGAGTATTGAAGCTATCAGTTTACTAAAGTGGACGCAGTGAAATTTCCCCACCGACAAAGCTTTTTAACTCTCCGCTGGGTAAGCGCAAGCGCAGTGCGCCGTGTGAGTCAATACCGCAAGCAACACCTTCAATTTGCTGTTCGCCCATCAACAACTTCACCGGTCTACCCGTAAAGTTATCGAGTGCATTCCAGCGCTCATAAAATGCCGATAAGCCCTGTTGTTCATACAGCGGAAGATTCTCTTCCAGCGCTTTTAATAAGCGCCCAGCAAGCTGGTTGCGTGGAAGTGTCGGGCATACATCTTTTAAACATGAAATCGGCTGGTCAATGCGACTACGAACAGAAGCAGGAAGCGAGACATTAATCCCCATTCCCATCACGATATGTGCCGCATCACCGGTTTGTCCGGTTAACTCAACCAAAATACCCGCTACTTTTTTATCATTCAGATAGAGATCATTTGGCCATTTTAACCGAATAGCATCCGTACCCAGCTGCTGCAATACTTCAGCAACAATCACGCCGATAGCCAAGCTTAAGCCAACTGCCGCTGCAGGGCCTTGCTCTAAACGCCAGTACATTGATAAATAGAGATTGGCACCAAACAGTGATACCCAAGGCCGACCACGCCGCCCGCGTCCAGCTTGCTGGTACTCAGCAAGGCAGGCATAACCAGAAGGAAATTGGCCAATTCTGTCGAGTAAATACTGATTGGTTGAACCGATAATAGGGATCAGCTCAAACTGACTAGAAGGCGTAATAGATTTAATTGCATCCGCTGTTAACAATTCAATAGGTTCTGCCAAACAGTACCCTTTTCCTGGGACACTAAAGAGATCTAATCCCCAATCTTGCAAAGTCCGAATATGTTTACTAATAGCTGCGCGCGAAATACCTAAACGCTTCCCGAGTTGCTCGCCTGAGTGAAATTGCCCATCTGCTAGCCACTGTATAATTTGCAAAGGCGTATCTGTACTTTTCATATTCACTCCAGTACCTGCACAGCATTCACCTCACCGAAACGGCCGATAAAACGCACTTCAGGATCGAGCCAGACTGAAAATCGAGCAAATACCGACTGACGCACATGCTGTGCAAGGGATAAAACATCATGTGCACAGGCATTACCGGTATTAACCAAAACTAAGGCCTGATGTGGATGAACGCGAGCCTGACCAATTTGATAGCCTTTTAAACCACACTGATCAATCAACCAGCCTGCCGCCACTTTATACTCACCGGAGTGTTGTAAATATAGTGGTGCGTGCGGGAAATCAACCAGTAGCCGCTCAGCTTGTGAAGCACTGATCAGGGGATTTTTAAAAAAACTCCCAGCATTGCCTTCTTGTTTTGGATCTGGCAATTTTCTTTTTCGCATATCACAAACCATCGTAAAGATAGCCATGGGGGTAAGCTCATCACCTGTCAGTTTGGCCAGCTCACCGTAATGCGCAACAGGCTTCCACTGTTTTGGCAAACGTAATCCCACCGCAGTAATCACATAATCGTGCTGATACTGATGTTTAAAGATACTGTCACGGTAACCGAACTGACATTCATCTTTACTTAAGCGCTGTGAAGCGCCAGAGCTTAACTGAAGTACATCGACATACGCACACAACTGTTCAAACTCAACACCGTACGCGCCGATATTCTGAATCGGCGCAGAACCACAACAACCGGGAATCAGTGCCAGATTTTCCATTCCAGCCATACCCTGTTCAAGCGTGAATGTCACCAATTCATGCCATGACTCGCCTGCCGCAACATGCAGATGCCATGCAGAGTCATCTTCTTGAATATCAATACCCTTGAGCTGGTTTAGGATCACGACACCATCAAAATCATCGGTAAACAGTACATTACTGCCCTCACCTAAAACCAAGAAAGGTAACTCCTGATAAGCAGATGATCGTGTGATACTCAGCAAGTCGCTCACTTGTGTCACCGCGTTAATCCAGCGAGCTTTGGCAGGTAATCCAAAAGTGTGATGAGGCTGTAGTGAGGACCATTCAGGTAATGACATGCGTAATCGGGCTCAGAAGAAAATAATGCGGCTATTCTACGTGATTGCAATCAGAAGAACTAATT